>VMSU01000142.1 GCA_013792005.1 Desulfobulbaceae bacterium | reverse complement strand
ACGTGTTTAGTGTGAGGGAGTAACTGAGCCCACGGCAAACCGCAAGATTTCTTCGATTGTTGCCGTATCGTAGTCGTCAAGGCGCCAGAGTTTGGCTTGCGTTAGGCTGTGGGTTGCCAGGGTATTGATGGCCGTCTCGGGTATGGTAAGCTCGGTTAGAGTGGTGGGGCTGTGTATCTGTTTAAACCAGCCGTGGAGACGATCAATCCCTGTATGTGCTTTTTCTTCAATACTCCCTTCGGTGATCATGAAAACCCGTTCTGCCAACTGGGCAATTTTATGGGGGGCTCTGGCCGCTCTCCAGCGAAGCCAGGCTGGGATGACCACTGATAGCCCGGCGCCGTGGGGGACATCATAGAGGGCGCTCATGGCGTGTTCGATCATGTGCATAGGGAAGCCTATCGGGCCGAGACCAGCGGCAGTCCAGCCATTTAAGGCCATGGTGGCGCACCACATCAGATTGGCCCGACCGGAATAACTCTTTGGATCAATTAGGACCTGGTCACAGGCCTCAATCAGATTCATGATCAGTCCTTCGATAAAGCGGTCTTGTACCGGGGTGTACGGATCTGTCGCAGTGAAATAGAATTCCAGGGTGTGGGCGATGGCGTCCACCGCGCCATAGGCAGTGTAGTTTTGGGGCACCGAGAATGTGACAGTGGGGTCAAGAATCGAGACCTTGGGACAGAGCTTTTTGTTGCCGATGCCAAGTTTGAGGTTGGTCTCGTCGTTGGTGATCACCATGCCGCCATTCATCTCAGAACCAGAGGCAGCAAGCGTCAGCACCGTGCAGATCGGCAATGGCGTGGTAATTCCAGCCTTGCCTTTGAAGAATTTCCAGACATCATGCGCCACAACCGCACCTGCGGCAATGGCTTTTGCTTCGTCGATGACGCTGCCGCCGCCAGCGGCTACGATGACATCCACGCCATGGGCTTTGCAGAGAGCAATTCCCTGCCTGACATGGCTTAGCACTGGGTTTGATTTGACGCCGCCGTGTTCAACGACGGTGATGTCGCTTGCTGCGAGCGCTTCGATAATCTGGCCGTGGATGCCGTTTTCCTTCAGGCTCTGGCGGCCATAGACCAGCAGGGCGGTGGCGCCGAAGGCGCGGGTCTCAGTGCCGATGTGATTGATGGTGTCACGGCCGAAGAGAATCTTGGTCGGATTTTCTAAGACAAAATTATGCATCAGCTTCTCCCTTGTCGTAGGCCTGGCTCAAGGCGATATACTCTTGGACTGAGAGTTGATCAGGGCGGCGGGTGGGGGCAATGCCTGCCCGGTTAAGATATTGGCTGATGATTTTCTTGTCGTTGGTGCGGACGGCACCACTTGACAGGGCGTTGACAATCGTTTTTCGGCGCTGCTGGAAGGCCACCTTGACCAGTGCTTTCAGCAGGGTTGGAGACCATGTCCCTTCGGTTCCGGGAGGGAACGGTTGTGCCTGGAAGGTGATGCGGATGACCATTGAGTCAACCTTCGGTCGGGGATGGAAGTGGTCTGGGCCGATTTTGAGTAGAGGTTCTATTGTGGCGCAGGTGCCGAGGAGCACCGACAGCACTCCGTATGCCTTGGTTCGTGGTTGGGCGCACAGGCGGTCTGCTACTTCCTTTTGCAGCATGATGACGGCAGAGGCGATGTGGTCCTTATTTTCGATCATCTTGAATAATACCGGATTGGAGATGGAGTAAGGAAGGTTGGCGATAATCTTCAAGCGTCCGCCACAGTCCGCCGCCAAGCGGGCAAGGTCGGTTTTGAGCAGGTCCTCATGGATAAGGGAAACATTGTCAGGCAGAGTTGCCTGCTCCGTGTGCCATTGGACGATGCCTGAGTCAATCTCAATGCCGATGACCTGTTTTACTCGTTTGGCCAGAGGGATGGTGAGCGAACCGAGGCCGACCCCGAATTCGATGATAGTGTCCTCTTTGTCTGGCGCTGCCCGGTCCAGGATAGTCTCGACGATCTGTTCGTTGACCAGGAAGTTCTGGCCGAAGCGTTTTTTGGGGGCCAGATGTTGATCCTTGAGGATATTTTTAATCGTGCTGCGTGTCGGCATGGGGTGTCCGGTTTTTCTATTTAAGAAAAGTAGTCTGGCTGCTTCTTGTATTTTCGTTTATGCTGGAGTTTCTTGAAGAGTTTGTAGGTCAGGATATAGCCTGCCACGGTAAAGGGAATAGCGAGGATTGTCCCTCCCAGGCAGAGGACAATCACCGTGTCAACTCCGAGTTCAGAGAGGGCAATCAGTTTATCCTGGATTCCTGACCCGGAAAGGACGATGTCCAAGACCCCTTTGATCCGCGCCCAGGTGAGATTGTACGGGGTGAGCGCGTTGCCAATCAGCCAGGAAAGGTAGTATTGGGGAAAGTAGGTCAGCGGGTTGCAGAAGGCGACACTGGTGAGAAAGGCGGCAATGAGGTTGGCGCGGAAAAGTGGTGCGGCGATCAGGATGGCGATGGTATGGAGCGGGATCGTCGGGGTAATGCCGATGAATATCCCTAAGGCCGCTCCCCGGGCAAGATGTTTGGGATCGCCTTTCAGGCGGAGGAAGCGCAGCTTGTAATACCGAAGAACTCGCTGGAACTTGTTCATTGGAGTATTGGTGTCCTGGAGTAGGCATCCATGTCGTAGGTCAGGGTTTTCTTGGCCTCAAACTGATAGGAGCCGGCTAAGGCGATCATTGCCGCATTGTCGGTGCAGAACTCGCTGGGTGTCAGGTAGAGAGAGATGCTGCGGTCGGCGCACTGCGCGGAAAATATTTCACGCAGCCTGGGATTGGCGGCAACGCCACCGGCAACCACAACTCTCTTAATCCCGCGCTGCTCAGCCGCCTTGATGGTCTTAACTACTAGGACCTCGGCCACCGCCTCTTGGAATGAGGCGCAGATGTCAGCAATGGCGGGCTCCAGTTGCCGCTTGCGACATTCGTTGACATGGTTGGCCACAGAGGTCTTGACGCCGCTGAAGGAGAAGTCGAGGCTATCCGGGGCGAGCCAGGCACGGGGGAAAGCGATTGCCTTTCGGTTGCCTTCGGTAGCCCTCTGGCTGACAATCGGGCCGCCTGGGTAGGGGAGTCCAAGAAGTTTGGCCGCCTTGTCAAAGGCTTCACCCGCGGCATCGTCACGGGAGCGGCCCAGGATTTGATAGTCAAAGAACGAGGTGACCAGAAAGATGCTGGAATGTCCGCCTGAGGCGATCAGAGCGATGAAGGGGAATTTCGGTTTCTTATCCCCTAAAAAGACGGAGAGCAGGTGCCCTGCCAGGTGATCGACCCCGACGTAGGGAATCTTCTTGACCAGAGAGATGGCCTTGACAAAGGAGAGTCCAATCAACAGTGCCCCGACCAGACCTGGCCCTTGAGTGACCGCCATGCCGTCAAGCTGCTCTAAGGTTATTCCAGCCTCATCAAGGGCTGCTTGCACCACCGGGTAGATATTTTCGAGGTGGTGACGGGACGCCAGTTCGGGCACTACCCCCCCATAACGGCGATGGATATCGATTTGAGAGTTGATGACGTTGGCCACCAGCTCGCCATGGGCCAGCACCGCGGCGGCGGTTTCATCACAGGAGCTTTCTACGCCAAGGATAATCATTAGAGTACAGTGTTGATTTTAGTTGCGAACATGAGGTTAGTGTTAAGCTTCTCTTATTACCTGATTGTGTCGTGATAGGCACTTAAAAGTGAAAAAACCTCATCTTTGTGGAAACTCTTTGACAACCAGAGGGAGAGCAGGCTATGCAGGTGGGGCTATGTGTAGTGCGTTCAGCCTGCAAGACGGGTGACTTTTTTCACTGAACCGGATTATTAGAAATGCCAGCCGATTTACTCGATTCATTCTCGCGAACCATCTCCTATCTGCGGATCTCCTTAACCGACCAGTGTAACCTGCGTTGTCTTTATTGCCGGCCCTTGGCTGGTGAGGAGAAACTCGCACGTCTTGATCTGTTGAGCTATGAAGAAATTCTGCGGGTGGTGCGGGTAGCCGTTGGTCTGGGAATCATCAAGGTCCGGTTGACAGGCGGCGAGCCACTGGTCAGGAGCGGGGTGTTGCCCTTTATCGGGGAGTTGTCCGTACTGCCGGGGCTTGACGAGATCCGTCTGACCACTAACGGCGTGCTGCTGGATCGAGCGGCTGCGGAACTTTATCAGGCGGGTATCCGCAAGCTCAATATCAGCCTTGACAGTCTCAAGCGCTGGCGATTTGCCGAGATTACCGGAGGGGACTTCTTTGACCGGGTGTGGGCTGGGATTGAGGAGGCTCGGAGGATAGGTTTTTCGCCCATCAAACTTAACGTGGTGGTTATGCGCGGTGTCAATGATGATGAGATCATCGACTTTGCCCGGCTTGTTCAGGATCAACCGTTTCACGTCCGCTTTATCGAGTTTATGCCCATTGGCAATAGCAACGTCTGGCAAGAATCGCGTTATCTGCCCGCCAGTGAAATCCGCGCCCGGATCGAATCCGTATTCGGCGTACTGTCCCCAGTCTCCAGCCACAAGCTTGATGGGCCGGCCCGCCTCTTCACTCTGCCAAGTGCTCAAGGCTCTATCGGCTTTATCAGTCCGTTAAGCGATCACTTCTGTGATACCTGTAACCGGTTGCGGTTGACTTCGGCCGGCAAGCTCAGATCGTGTTTGCTTACCGATCGTGAAACCGACATTAAATCGGTTCTCCGATCGGGGTGTAGCGACCGTGAGATCGAAGAACTGATCGTGGCGACCATTCGTGAGAAACCCAAAGGTCATACCTTGGCTGAGGCCGGGATTATCGGGAGCTGTCACGGCCAGATGTCGCGGATCGGTGGATAGAGCGGGTTGGCGAAGCGTAACCCAAGCAGGCTCTCGATCTTTCCCTGCGGAAGCCTTACTCGCTTCCATCCATCTGGGGATATGATCCTAGCCACTCGAAACTGGCGCAGGTCTCTCGTAGAGTGGCACAGGTCCTTTTCACGATCTGATCTTCAATGTGTCCGATAAAATCAATAAAAAACATATACTTGCCAGCCTCTCCTTTGACCGGTCTTGACTCGATCTTGGTGAGATTGATGCCGTTATCGGCCATGATGTTCAGGGTGTGATAGAGGGCGCCTGGTTTGTCGACCAGGCTCAATAGTAAGGATGTTTTATCCCGGCCGCTGCGGCTTGGCGACTTGTCGCCAATCAACAGGAAGCGGGTGGTGTTTCCTCGATAATCTTCAATTCCTCGTGCCACTACCTGCAGGTCGTAGGTCTTGATCGCTAGCTCACTTGCCACCGCGGCCAGCGTGTGGTCCTGGTGGGCCATCTGGGCGGCGGTGCCGGTGCTGAACACTGATTGGTTCGTGATGCCCGGCAGATTCTTGCGCAGCCATTCCCGGCACTGGGCCAGGGGTTGGGAATGGCTCACCACCTGTTTGATATCCTCGATGTTGCCACTGTAGTTGACCAGATTATGTTTGATCGGTAGGTTGACCTCGCCGCAGATCTTGACTCGGTATTTGATGAATGAATCGAGCGCCGAGGTCACCGAACCCTCGATGGAATTCTCTACCGGGATGATGCCGTAGCGGACTCGGCCATGTTCGACGTCGTGGAAGATATCCTCGATGGTCTGCATAGGGAGAAATTTTGCGGAATGTCCGAAATATTTTACTGCCGCCAGGTGGGAAAATGTCGCTTCTGGTCCGAGATATCCCACATCCACTGTCTTTTGTGAAAGACGGCAGGTGGTGATTATCTCGCGGAAGATGCTGATCATCGGTTGCTCTGGGAACTCTCCTTCGTTCATCAGTTTTAATCTTTCGAATATCTGCCTTTCCCGTAAAGGATCCCATTTGGCGCGGTTTTCCTGGTTTTTGAGTCTGCCTATTTCTTTGGCGCAACGCAGTCGTTCTTTTAAAAGTTCCAGGAACTGATTGTCAATGGCATCAATCCGTTCTCGTACTTTGAGGAGGGCCTGGCCCGGGGTTTCATCATCTGTCATGGGGTACTCCTTGGCCGCTGAGGTGCCTATTTGTAAAGACCGGAGAAGAGGAGTTCGGCTGGGTGCAACGAGGAACAATTGCCTGATGCCGGTCTTTCGGTCTGGTTCCCTTTGTTGTAAACAAAAAAACAGGATAAGGGCATGTCTGATGTGTTCTTTCTGCCTTGACCGCCCACACTATCGTGACGCGCCGCGATTGTCAAATCTCAAACACTTATGGTGTGACAAAAAGCAATTTATTCAGTGGGCAATCCTGCCTGAGGGGGTGGTGGCGTCCTCGTCTTGTCCCGTCTCACGTTTGCCGGTCACACCCTTATCGTTCTTGAGTTTGGTAATAAGGGACTTGGAATTTCTTAAAATACCACATTCCTTTTGCCGTCATACCAGCATGCCCCTAGCTGGTATTCAGGAATTTAGCTGGATTCCGGCTGGAACCATGCCGGAATGACGGGATGCTTAAGCTGATAAATGGTGTATCAGTATTTTCCAAGTCCCTAAGCAAATAAAAAGTTGACAGTCTCGCAAGAAGGTAGCCGATGGCTGAGCAGGTACGTGAGCGAAGAGAGACTCCGAGGCGCGGGGTGCGTTTTGCGAATGAGGTTATACATATGGTATGCCGAATGAGTAAAACTTCCACGCAATTCAGTTCAATCCCCGCTGGTGTTGGACGGGGACGCAGTAGATCCGACTTT
>VMSU01000141.1 GCA_013792005.1 Desulfobulbaceae bacterium | reverse complement strand
TCAACTGGCTCAGATAGAAACATGGAAGACGTCAGCCACAGCCAAGGCCGAAGACCTTTTTACTCTGCCCCCAGCAGTTGCCGCCATCATCGAACAATACGCCGGCCCCTACAAGGAACTCATCATGACAAAAATCGATGCCTTCCAGTCCTGGTGGCAACTGACCAAACCTGAAAACAGCGCTGAGCTGCTCCAAAAAGCCATCCAAAACATGTAACTTCACTTTTCACCACCAATAATCACACCAAGGAGACAAAAATGCATTTTTCCAGCAAACATTTCATCCCCATTCTGTTTATCTTTTTCGCCTGTTCATTACTTGATTTCGGTGTGCTCACCGAACAAGCAGACGCCCGTTCACGATCAGGTGGACGATCCTTCAAGCAGAGCCGGTCGGTTTCACCCGCACCGTCAAGAACAGCGCCTTCTACCAAATCTGCCCAACAATCCAACTCCGGCGGATTCATGCGGGGAATGGCCGGCGGACTGGTTGGCGGCGCCATCGGCAGCATGCTGTTTGGCAGTCTGGCCCATGCCGGCGCAGGCGGAGGTCTTGGCGGCAGCGGCATCGGCCTTTTCCAGATCCTTATCCTGGGAGGGATTGGTTATTTTGTCTATTCCCGTTTTTTCAAAAAGAAAGCGCCGAGCTATGCTCAATACCAGCCGCAAGAAAATCCTGCTCCCGGCATTTATAGTTTCCCCGGCCACAGCAATTCTTTTACGCCTCCACCTTTTTCAAGCAGCGGGACTGTGGAGGATGGCCTTGCCATGATCAGACAGTCCGAGCCGGATTTTGACCCACAAGAGTTTAAAGAAATTGCCCAGGATGTGTTCTTTCAGGTGCAGGCAGGCTGGATGCGTCGTGACATCACCTCCTACCAGCATCTTCTTGATGCAAAACTGGCCGGTGAATATGAAGGACACTTCGCTGAAATGCGAAAAAATGGTCAGATCAACAAACTTGAAAACATTGCCGTCCGCAGTGTTGATCTGGTCGATGCCGGAATGGATGGCAACGAAGAGTTTGTTTCACTCCTGTTCAAGGCAAATCTGCTTGATTATACTGTTGATGAAAATTCCGGGGCGGTCGTGGAAGGCAGCATGACCACACCTGTCAAGTTTGCAGAACAATGGACATGGACCCGCATGCCTGGCCAGGTAGACTGGAAGCTGGCAGGAGTTGACATTAAATCTGCGTAAATTCAGCGAAGATTGTAATTTTATCCCATTGTTGTCCGGTTAAAATCTTGCCAAAGCTCCCCCTCCCCTGCAAGTGGAGAGGAGATTATTCGAGTCTGCCTGTTATTGAAACAATCAGACTCGAATAAACTTTCCCTTGCCAAGTACGATCACTTCAAATACAAATCAAGAGTCATCCACCACCGGCAAAGCCGGTGGTTTGCCGGTTTGTTATTTCCGCTCCAACACCGTCCACTGCCATGCGCCACAACACGATATCGCCCGACCAATGTAAAGATACCGGGCTTGCCCTGATCCTCATCCTCCTGCTTTTTGCTTGGGGCAATCGATCCTCCCTGTTAATCGGCTCAGCAATCGCGGCCCTGATCCTGACCATGACTGCTCCCAAACTGTTCACTCCTTTGGCTCGGGTATGGTTTGCCTTTTCACATTTTCTTGGCGAAATTGTCTCCAGAATGCTCCTCACGATCGTCTTTTTCACCATTGTCACTCCCGTCGCCTTTGTCCGCAGACTATCAGGCAAGGATGCCATGGCCTTGAACCAGTGGAAGAAAGGAAAACAATCCACTTTTGTCCAACGAGACCACATCGTTACCGCTGCCGACCTGGAAAAACCATTTTAAAATGAGTCCAGTCTCCACTATCGCACCATGAATTAAGGAGTTTATATGGATTTTCTTAAAGATCTCTGGGAGTTTATGAAAGTCAGGAAAAAATTCTGGCTGCTCCCCATCATTCTCGTTCTGCTGTCTTTTGGCGCCTTAATTGTCTTCACCAGCGGGTCTGCTATTGCCCCGTTTGTCTACACCCTCTTCTAAGCAAAAGATTGATGTCTCGATTTATCCTTGGCATAAGCGCCTATTATCACGACAGCGCCGCCGTCCTGCTCCAGGATGGCGCCATTGTCGCGGCTGCGCACGAAGAACGGTTCTCCCGTAAAAAACACGACGACAGATTTCCAACTCACGCGGTCAGCTATGTGCTTTCAGAGGCAGGGATTACGGTTCCTGATCTAACCGCCATCGCCTTCTACGATAAACCGCTGTTGAAATTCGAGCGCCTGCTCGAAACCTATCACGCCTTCGCGCCTCACGGGCTCAAGAGTTTTCTAGCAGCCATGCCGGTATGGATTAAGGAGAAACTGTTCCTCAAAAAGATACTGTGGGACGAGTTCTCAAAAATTGCTGATCAGCCCCTAAGCCGCAAACCACCGCTCCTCTTCCCCGAGCACCACCTCTCCCATGCCGCCTCGGCCTTCTATCCGTCTCCCTTTACCGAGGCCGCAATCCTTACTATCGATGGTGTCGGGGAGTGGGCAACCACCACCATTGGCCACGGCAAAGACACCACCATCACCATCCTCCGCGAACTGCCCTTTCCCCACTCCATTGGCCTCCTCTACTCGGCATTCACCTATTTCCTGGGATTCAAGGTAAACAGCGGGGAATATAAGCTCATGGGGCTGGCTCCCTACGGCAACCCGGATGGTGAAGCAGTACCACGATTCAAACAATTGATCCTTGACCATCTGGTCGATCTGCGCGCCGATGGCAGTATCCTCCTCAACATGGAATACTTCGATTTCGCCACCGGCTTGAAGATGTGCCACGACCACAAATGGCAGACGCTGTTCGGCTTAAAAAAACGGCAATCAGAGTCCGACTTGTCACAGGGATACATGGATCTGGCCTTGGCCATCCAGCAGGTAACCGAAGAGATGGTCTTGCTCCTAGCCAAAACAACGAGGGAAATTACCGGCTGCCGCAACCTGGTCATGGCGGGAGGTGTGGCGCTTAATTGCGTGGCCAACGGTAAGCTGTTGCGGGAAGGGATATTCGATGAGATCTGGATTCAACCGGCGGCAGGCGATGCTGGCGGCGCCCTAGGAGCCGCCTATGCCGCTCACCATATCTGGGGGCAGCAGCCACGGGCCATCAAAGAACACAGGGCCGACGCGATGGAAGGAAGCTACCTGGGGCCTGCATTCTCAGATCGTGCAGTCCAACGTCTGTGCCGAAAATATCAAGCCCCTGGCCGACACATAGCGAACTTTAACGAATTGACCACCGAGGTAGCCAAGCTCTTGGATGACGGTCAGATTATCGGTTGGTTCCAAGGCCGGATGGAGTGGGGCCCGCGCGCCTTAGGAGGCCGAAGCATCTTAGGTGATCCCAGACATCCCGAGATGCAGAAGCGTCTCAATCTCAAAATCAAATACCGTGAAGGATTCCGGCCTTTCGCCCCTTCCGTACTGGCAGAAGATGCGGCAGAGTACTTCGAGATTGATCGTCCTTCTCCCTACATGCTGCTGGTGGCGCCAATACGAGAGCGCCTCAGGAAACCGCCTCCTTCCGGGTACACCACCCTACCCATGTATGAACGACTCTACCATCTCCGCTCAACCCTGCCAGCCATTACCCATGTCGACTACTCTGCCCGCATCCAGACTGTGCACCGCGAGACCAACCCCCGCTACTGGCAGCTGATTAAGGCGTTTAAAACCCTGACCGGCTGCGGACTCGTGGTCAACACCAGCTTCAATATCCGAGGAGAACCCATTGTCTGCACCCCGGAAGATGCCTATCAGTGTTTCATGCGCACTGAAATGGACTACCTGGTCATCGGCAACACCCTGTTCGAAAAGGCCGACCAGCCCAAGTGGCATGAGACGGATAATTGGCAGCAGACCTACGAACTTGATTAATTAATCCAAATTCCCGTAGGTTGGGTTAGCGAAGCGTAACCCAACACTCAAAGGCCTCACTGTTGTTGGGTTACGGCCTAGCGGCCTAACCCAACCTACAAAAATTGAGGAGTTACAAGGTACCAACCTGTGAATGGAGGTTTACATGCAACGCTCACAAGTCTTACCACTACTTGCCCAACACAAGGATGAACTTACCCGTCGTTTTGGCATTGTCCGGCTCGCTTTATTCGGGTCAACCACCCGTGACAACGCAGACAGCGCCAGTGATGTAGACATTCTAGTTGCTTTTGATGGCCCTGCCACGTCAGATCGCTATTTTGGGGTACAATTTTACCTCGAAGATCTGCTTGGCTGCCAGGTAGACTTGGTCACAGAAAAGGCTCTCCGAACGGAATTACGCCCATCCATTGAACAAGAGGCTATTAATGTTTAACAGGGAATGGCGCTTCTATCTTGACGGACTCAACCAACCCAAATTTGTGATGAGTGGGTTAAACTATGACGCGACCCTACGAAATCTTGAACTGATAGGTGAAGCCGCTACTCATATCCCAGATACGATACGGCAGGAAAACCCTCATATCCCTTGGCGGCTTATCATCGCAACCCGTAATCGCTTAATCCATGGATATCTTGGCATCGACAACGACACCTTATGGAGCATCATTCAAACCGATATTCCATCACTGTTACCTCAATTATACCAATTAAGAAAAACTGTTTGCCAGTCCAATGACACCTAGCCTCATCAGCTCCATCTTCCCTTTCTTAAAACGCCTCAACATCGTTGTTTTATTTGTGGAGTACGACCGGGGAATTGCTGGTGGCTCGGATCAAGTATTCACCACCCTTCAGCAATACCTGACACAGGTCCGCGGTTGCCGGTTTACCTTTGTTCGCATCAACAATAAACTGGATGGAGATGAAATCGTCCAATCCGGTAAAATCTGGACAATGGCCGGGGACAATCGTTACCGGGAATTCTCCGGTTGGCAAAAGGGGATTGAGACCATCAATCGCCTGCAATTACCATGCGATCTTGTCCTCTTTGTCAACGACATGTTTCTCACTCCGGGAGAATCCTTTCTTAAGGACTATGCACGTCGCGACCTGTTCACAAAATCGCTGAAGAGACCAGCCATCATCGGCAGGATCGACACCACAGGCCAGCGCTACACCGCCTACAATTATAACGTATCACGCTGGGTCTGCACCAATTGCTTTCTGGTTCCCAAAGCGGCAGTTGATGCCATGGGCAATCTCGTTTCGGTGGGAGAGAATCTTAATGATTTTCTAACGGAGGAATTCCCAGGCACACCAATTTTCAAAGACGATGCCCCGATCAATGATGCCTATAAGGCGTGGCTTGTGGAGTGGCTGACCACCAGATGGCACAGCCGGTTCGAGCTTAATGCAGATTCATGGGAGGTGTTTCGAACCAAGGTGCGGAACATCCTAAACGAGGCGCTCCTCACCGCCCGATTGGCAGAGGCGGGATTTGCTCCCCTCCCCTATGGCAAAAAGATATATTATTAATCGAAGTTAGCTCACTTATAGCCTCAAGATACGTCAGCACCTCACGCCAAGACGTCGGACAATAGCCTCGCTGAAAAACTGGAAGTCATCAAGATGCTTTCGCAAAATAAGAACAACAATCTCTGCATCAACCGCCTCATACTGATGAACAACAACATTCCTGAACTTCGCCATCTTTTCCATGACCGCAGTCTGTTCTACTGTCAGAATACCGCTCTCTCCCAAAACACGAAAAGTATCGGCATAGGTTTCCGGAGTCCTCAGCGCTTGGTCTGAAATGAGGTGCCCAGCAATATCAGCACAGAGTTCGATCATCATCTGCAAAGTTCGCTCGACAATCCGTTGTGTTTTCCAATCGCTACGATACTCGCCCACAGTAAAGCCAGAAAACTCCGCAATCTGCTTACAATACTCCGCCAACGTGGCCAGTTTCCGCAGGACAAGGACCATATCCACCATTACGCAAACCTCCTGTAAAGAATATCCTGCTCCTTGCGCTTAAAATCAAAAAACTCCCGCATAATCCGGGACTCGAAGAGATGCCGAAGAAATGGCTGTTTATCTGCTACCACCCTACGAGTTGCCAGTATTCTTCCCACCAGACTTAACGGGGCGTTATTAAGAACGACAAGATCTAATTCGTCCGTACCAAGAAGATCCACCAGACTACCAAGCAAATCAAGCTTGACCTCCGCTATTTCCCCCTCCGTTTGCAGATACACACCAAGGTCCAGATCGGAAAGAGGCTTTACCGGATGACCTTTTGTTATCCCCCCAAAGAGATACGCAAAAATGACCCGCTCATCCTGAGCAAAAAATGGCCCTAACTTTTCGATACGGCGGAGAATATCTTTCGGTAGATTATGATTTCTGATCATTGTTTGAGAGTAGGAACTACTCAGGTTATCAGTTGACGGTTGACGGTTGACAGTTGGCGGTGACTGGATACTACTAAGGGACTTGGAAATTCCCAAAATACCATTTATCGGTAGGAGCGGCTTCAGCCGCGATAGCTACGACGACACATCATATCGCGGCTAAAGCCGCTCCCACAACCGGCATGGCAGTATTTTCAATTCCCTAAGGGATTTCAGCTCCGTTGCCGATAGAGCCCGCCATCCACGACCCGGCGCATTGTATCCTGATCAAGACCCCCACCTAAAAAAGTGTTGATACGTGTTACCGCGGTGCCCGGATCAGCGACAACCTCAGCGTATTCAACGGCAAGAACCTCCCTTCCCCCTTGTTCAATATACTGCCAGACCTTACGAAGATGAATGGAAAATTTGGCCGCCATCACCTCGTCAGAAACCGGAGAAGATTGACAGGATCGCTCCAGCATCTTTTTTTGAGAGGCCAGAATTTCCGTCATGTTGCGGCGCATAAAGATAACTTTATAATTCAATTCTGGCGGCAAATAGAACAGCAGTGAGGAGATGATTTTAATCGCCTTGCCAGATGCTTCGCCCAACCAGCTGGCATCTTTAGCTAAATCCTTAACTTTTTCGGTCTCGTAATATCCCTTAGGGTTGTCGGCATCAGCCACGCGCATACCGTCCTGATAGATCGGCAAACCACCAGCCTCCAGCATCTTCATCATCATGGAAGTACCGGAGCGGGGCAACCCGGAGACGACAGTCATAAACGGCATATTGGTTATGGCAGGTGGCATGATTTTTTTCCAAAAAATGTTTTTTTGATACTTGACTGACTCACAAGAAATACGGGAACTGCTTAGGTTGTCGGTTTTCCCCCATCCCCTTCGGCTCCGCTCAGGGAACGGGTAGCAAAATATCGTTCCCTGAGCGGAGCCGAAGGGAACAGACCACTTACCGCAAACCAAACCACAAAAAGTAAGCTCCCTGCACCTTTCAAGAACTTGCTCTACTCGCCAAAACCCTCCTGGACGGAATCGCCACACACAGCTTACCCACTATGCAAATAAATCATACTTGACTATCGTATTCATAATGTCAAGACAAGAGATACCGCTCCTGATATGGCATTTCAATGATGCGGGTGGCAAAAGATATGGCGTAAACCGGATACCAAACAAACGGTACAATTTTACAGATATTGCCAGTCATCGCCGACAATTCAACTTTACCGCGTCTTAGCCCTTTACCTTTTTCTTGTTAGCATTTACTTTATTAACATGCGTCGTGTTTCTCTACTACTCCTAACCTTCGCCCTCATCGCGATACCCGTAACCGCCCAAGCCTATATCGGGCCCGGCGCCGGATTCGCCTTAGTTTCCTCATTTTTCATCCTAATCATTGCCGCTATCCTGGCATTTTTCAGCATCCTGACTCTTCCAATCAGAACCACTTATCTCTTTTTCAGACGTCGTCACATCGCCAAACATATCCAGGCACGAAGGGTTATTGTCATCGGCTTTGACGGTCTTGACCCCATACTCTGTCAACAATTCATGGACGAAGGGAGACTCCCGAATCTTGCGCAATTGGCAACAACCGGCGCTTTCAAAAAGCTTGCGACCACGACACCATCCATATCCCCAGTCGCTTGGTCTACCTTTGCAACCGGGGTCAATCCCGGCAAACATAACATCTTCGATTTCTTCACCCGCAACCCGAAAAACTACCAACCGGTGCTGTCATCGGCACTCATCTCGTCATCAAAAAAACCGAAAAAATTTGGTCCTTTTACCCTCGCTGCACCCAAGACCTCCGTCAGTTTGCTACGCAAAAGCACTTCGTTCTGGAAGATATTAGGCGAAAACAAAATATTCAGCACCATTCTCCGAGTACCGATCACTTTTCCACCAGAAAAATTTTATGGAGCCTGCCTGTCAGCAATGTGCGCCCCTGACCTGCGCGGCACCCAGGGAAGTTTTACGTTGCTCACCTCGCACCCGACAGGTGAAGGACCACAGAAAGGCACAGTGATCCACTTTCCTGTCACTAACACATGTTTCACCACTACAATTCCCGGACCTGAACTCTCCACCAGCCAAACAACTCAAACCGTGAGCCTATCGGTAGAAGGCACAATCAACCAGACAGAAGGAACCGTTACCCTGACAATTGACAAGAAAACCTTGATCCTCCGCCAAGGCATCTACTCACCATGGATATCATTGCGCTTCAAGGCTGGACGCAAGACCATCCACGGCATCGCCCGTTTTCTGGTTACAACAATTTTCCCTCAATTACAGATCTATATCACTCCCATCAATATCGATCCGGAACACCCCGACCTCCCCATCAGCCACCCCTCTTTTTACTCGATCTGTCTAGCCAAGCAACACGGACCCTTCGCAACCCTCGGTCTTGCTGAGGATACCTGGGCTTTAAACGAAGACATTATCGATGAAACCGCCTTCTTGACTCAAGCCTACGACATCTGCCAAGAGCGGGAAACCGCCTTCCTTGATAGCTTGGCCAAGACCCACGATGGCCTCCTGACCAATGTCTTCGACACCACGGATCGAATCCAGCATATGTTTTTCCGCTACCTCGACCCGGATCACCCCGCTAACCATAACAAAGACACAACACTCCACCAAAACGCCATCGCCGAAGTCTATGAACGTTCAGATCAGTTGGTCGGCAAAGCATTGGCCACCATCTCCGACAAGGATCTTCTGCTGATTATCTCCGATCATGGTTTCAAGACATTCAAATGGGGAGTGAACCTCAATACCTGGCTGTGGCAGGAAGGGTATCTGGTGCTCAAAGATGGGGCTACTCCGGGAGCCGAATGGTTCGCCGATGTAGATTGGACCAAAACCCAAGCTTTCGCCTTTGGCCTGGCCGGAATTTTCATCAACACCCAAGGCCGTGAGAAACATGGTATCGTCCCGCCTGGGGCAAAAAAACTAGCCCTCATCCAGGAACTGAAAGGACGTTTAGAAGACCTTGTCGATCCAGCGCGAGGGATTAAGCCCATCAGACGGGCGCTGCTGGCCAATCAGGAACTATCCGGCCCCTACACAAAAGACGCGCCTGATATCTTCCCTGGTTATGACGAAGGATATCGTGTTAGCTGGAACAGCGCGATCGGAAAAATATCAGATCAGGTCATCGAACCAAACAGCAAACGATGGAGTGGCGATCATTGTCTGGACCGAGATCTGGTTCCCGGTGTCATTTTTTCCAACTGGCAAATCGATGATGATAGCCCGGCCTTGATAGATCTGGCGCCGACCATTCTCAACATCTTCGGGCTCCGGAAACAAAAATTCCAGGACGGCAAGGTCCTCACCATGAACAAACCTGCACCTGGTCCACGAAAAACCGTTCCGAGGCCCAGCAAACCATGAACAGACGAGAATTCATCGCCAGATCCGCCCTTCTTGGTTTAAGCGCAAACCTCTCCCCAGCCTCCGAGCTTCTAGCCGCTTCTATCGCCAAGAGACGCAAGACCATAATTTTAGGTATTGACGGCATGGACATCAAGCTGGCCAGCGCATTCATGCGTCTTGGAATGCTCCCCAACTTCACCAGACTCGCCCAAACCGGCGGCATGACCCCGGTCGCCACTAGCTTCCCGCCCCAGAGTCCAGTTGCCTGGTCATCATTTTCCGTTGGGGCCGGGCCATCTGTTCATGGCATCTACGATTTCATTCACCGCGATCCGGCAACCATGGCCCCCTACCTCTCCACATCAAAAGTCTCAGCGCCAGATAAGATCTTTTCCTTTGGAGATCTGGAAATTCCTCTGTCATCAGGGAAAGTGGAAAATCTTCGCAAAGGAAGACCATTCTGGGAGTATTTAGCTGATCACGACATCCCCACCACCATCCAAAAAATGCCGGGCAACTTCCCCTGCCAACACAACAAAGTTAATATGCTCTCGGGCATGGGCACCCCTGATCTGCGTGGCGGCTATGGCAGTTTCACCCTGATCACCACAGCGCCTCCGGACAATGCTGAAAAAATTACCGGTGGCGTAGTAATGCCGATCCAATTTATGGATAACTACGCAGAGGTACTCCTCGCCGGACCGGACAACACCCTGCTCCGTGACCACCCACCAGCCACAATCCCGATCCGGATCTGGCGGGATCCCAGCAACCAGGTGGTGCGCATCCTTATCCAGGGCCAGGAACTCGTACTAGGCCAGGGTGACTGGACCGGCTGGCAACACCTCTCCTTTACCATGCTCAATCACATCTCCGAGGTCAAGGGTATCTGCAAGCTGTACATCAAGAGTATCCGACCAGAATTCAGTATGTACGTTTCGCCAATCAATATCGACCCGGCCTCCCCAGTGCTACCGATTGTTTCCTCTCCGGCCTACGGCAAAGAGTTGTCTCGCCATCTGGGTCCTTTTCATACCCAAGGGATGCCCGAGGATACCAAGGCCCTTTCCTACGACATCCTTGACAACAACGACTACCTTAACCTCTCCTATCAGATCATCAACGAAAGCCGCCTTGGTATGGAGTACGAAATAGGTAAACTGACACGCCAGGACGAAGGATTGCTGTTTTACTACTTCTCCAGCCTCGATCAAGACACCCATATGTTCTGGAGAACCATCGACCCGGAGAGCCCTCTCTACACAGAAGAACTTGGCCGCAATTTCGGACATACCCTTAAGGACCTGTATATCGAGATGGACAAATGCCTGGGAAGGGCAATGGATATGATTGACATCCTTGACCCGAACGTACAACTTCTGGTCATGTCCGACCACGGCTTCGGACCATTCAGACGCCAGGTCAACCTCAACTCATGGCTCCGTGAACAGGGATTCCTCACCCTCCATGATGGCACAGACCTTGAGGATGGTGAGTACTTTGCCAACGTCAATTGGGATAAAACTGCGGCATACGCCTTAGGCATCAATGCCATCTACCTCAATCTGGCAGGACGGGAACGTTTCGGCAGTTTAGAGGCCAATCAGGCAAACTCCGTACTCTCCAAAATCAAACAGGGGCTTCTCACCCTTCGTGACCCCCAAAATGGCCACAAGGTGGTAACCAATGTCTACCTGACGCCGGATGCCGAAAAATGGGCTAATCCACAGGCGCCAGACTTGATCGTGGGTTGGAATATTGGCTATCGCACTTCTTGGACAAGTATCCTGGGCAGCTTCACCAGGGAGACAATCATGGACAACGACGACCGCTGGAGCGGCGACCACTGTATCGATCCCGCGCTCGTCCCGGCAATCCTCTTCAGCAACCGCAAGATCATACGTCCTCTACCGACAATGCTCGATATTACGGCGACGGTACTAGCAGAGTACGGAATTCCTCGACCCGCGCACATGACCGGTAGTTCGCTCTATTCTGGATAAGAAGTGGCAATGAAGTCCACTCTGTCTGCGCACGGACTATAAGATAAAATTGATTAACGTGGCTTTTAACTATTTTCAGCTAAATCTTCGGATGAAGATGAGTACCGACTCGTAACCAATTCCCTAATCCCTTCGGCTCCGCTCAGGGAACGATTACCCCCCCAAATGTTCCCTGAGCGGAGCCGAAGGGAACATTAGTTTATCTGTGGTAACATGACCGCCGGAAGCAACGTTCTTCGAATCAAGTTCAGTGGCGGCGGCAGCTTAATTTTGGGAGTTGGCTTTCCAAATAATAAACGTTTACCCGTAATGTCAAACCTACCAGGCAGGAAAACAGTTGTCCTAAAATATTGACACAACGATACATGACAACGCGGCCCACGTTTCCCGGTCAAAATATGCTTCATGTCTTGACTTTGTAAACAAATAGTGATTACAATAAATAAGCCACAGTACAAGATCGTCATGAAAAGAAAGGTCGAGAAGACCACTGCCAAAATGCCCCGAGCCATGCAGGAACGGCTGGCGATACTGATTAACGATCTACAGGATAAGGGGCCGAAGTTGGCAGACTGGCCAAACTTCAGCCCCCTTGGCGAAGACAAATATCACTGTCATCTGGGATACAAGTGGGTAGCCTGCTGGCGGTGGGAATCTGGAACAATCATTATTGAGGTGTACTATGCAGGCAGCCGTGAAAACGCCCCATACTGAAATCCACATGCGAGGTGAAATCCCGCCCAGGATTATCGAGGTTTTGCGCGCCGAATATGGCAAGGCTCTTCATGTGAGCGCTGAGGATGATGAAGAGTTAGTAACCGCCGTAGAAACCGATTGGTATCGGTCGGTAAAAGCCACAATGACGCCCGGCGACACCTTGCGCGTGTACCGCGAGACCCGGAAACTGACCCAGGCAGAATTAGGAAAGAGGCTGGGAGGGATTCCCCGTCAGCAGATATCAAATATGGAAAACGGTAGCCGCCCGATCAGTGTCGCGATGGCAAAACGGCTGGCCGCTATTTTTGATGTCTCAGCAGAACGATTCCTCGACCTGACCGTGACCGCTGACGTCGAGTTGTAGGGTTTGCAAACGGTCGTATCGTTTGCGAACCGTTTTGTGATGGTACTCGTATTGATGTTCCTGCGGGGGCAGCGTTCTTCGAATCAAGTTCAGTGGCGACAGATTAATCTTGACATTAGCGGGAATAATTGCAGTACAGTGCAAGAAAGGAACAATGAAGTACGCGGGTCATGCCTCCATTGTTACAAGGGATGAAATCAAGAAGAGAGGCTATTCTCCATACATGTCTGTAATGATTCTTCGCAATTGAGAAGCATCATCGCTAGACAACTGATCAATTTTTTTCTTTAATCGTATCTTATTAATTGTTCGTATTTGGTCGACAGCGACTTCAGCTTGTTTGTTGACGCAATTAATCTGAAGTCGCGTTCTCCAAGTTGGGTGGATTTTCGAAGTTATCGGGCAAACAACAACCGTTTCCAAATATTTGTTCATAGCGTCATCGCTAATAATAATGACAGGACGAATCTTACTAATTTCGCTGCCGAGAGTTGGATTCAAGTCTGCAAAATAAATTTCGTATCGTTTATGAACCAAAGTCGTCATCCTCGAATCCATCAAGTAGTGTTTGGTCATACTCGCTCCAGTCT
>VMSU01000140.1 GCA_013792005.1 Desulfobulbaceae bacterium | reverse complement strand
GGAGATTGAGGACCAAAAACCATTTAGGCGCCGTTATAAAATAATCTGTGGACTACTGATGGCACCTTTACGGCTCCTTATGCCGATTCGGCTCTTGGGAATGATCAGGTTATTTCCACACAGCGGTTTACCACGATTCACTATGAGGGTCATGACAATGTACAATAAATTTCTTGGAACCGGAGAGAAGGGGTATCATCCATTGCGCAAGATCCGGGTTTGCTTGTCGGGTCTGCGTTATGCTGTACATTATGATTTTAGTGTCGCCTACAAAGTGTACCTGTCGGTCATTACCCTTATCATTTGCTTTTTTTTACGGCAATGGGTTGATTTTCTCTTAATTATGGCTGCAACTGCCTTGGTGCTTATTGCCGAGATGTTCAATAGCGCCATTGAGGCCTTGTGCGATTTTATCGAAACGCATGAAAATCATAAGATCAAAGTAATTAAAGATATATCTGCCGCGGCGGCCGGAATCAGTATCCTTCTTTGGGCGGTCATCCTGTGTGGTGAGCTTATTCGCCTTTGGCAGGTCATTTGTGCATGATCGGGCAAGACTTTGCCGGACAAATAATTACGCAGCTTTTTGATAAGCCGCTTCATCGACAGCTGAACTCAAACAACCTATAGCTGAGTGATACCTCTGGAGATTGTAACAGACCTCAATGTATTCGAAAATATTGTTCTTTGCTTTGTCCCTGTGTTTTATAGCGTTCGGGATGAGTCAGTTCGGTCTTAATCGTTGGTGAAAACTTTCAGTTTGGACACACCTCCAAATGTTGACAATCTCGCAAAAAGTCCGGGGATGGCTAAGCAAAAAGTGCGATACACAAGGAGCGGGGTGTGTTTTGTGAGTGAGGCCATACATATGGTATGCCGAACGAGCAAAACCGCCACGCAATTCAGTTCAATCCCCGCTGGTGTTGGACGGGGACGCAGTAGATCAGACTTTTTGCGACGCCATCAAATGTTGGGCATCATTCATACCCGATGTTGTGTATTCACATTGCTGCTCTTTCCCATACTGAGCAAGAAACTGATTCAAGCTTAAACCCTGTTGAAACTGAATTCTATTCATCTTCATGACGATCTCCTTGGCTTTGTTAGCGGCCAGCTCATGTGCAATTAGCACACTTCGCAGACCGCTTTATTGACCGACGAAGCGGGTCAATATAAATCGTGCATCTGGGGCACCCGGTAAACGTTTACAGTCCGGTGAAATCCGCACGTTCAAAGCTTCTGGTGGACGATTACACAAACTGCGCTGTGGATGATTAGCGCTAATCAGGAAAATAATTGACTTAATGATAAAGCCTGTGATGTAATACTAGCAACCCTTATAGCTCCTAGTGCTCACTTTTTCCATTTGCCTTAACAACAAAAAAGGGAAAATTATATGTTTTCACGCCTGAGAATGAGTCAAAAAATAATCTGCGGTTTTCTGTTCGTGGTCTTAATGCTGAGCGCGGCCGTTGCCGCCCAAATTCAAGCGATGAAGGAACTAGCGAGCCTCCAGGACATAGGAATGCAAAAGTCTACCGATGTCCTCGAAGTTGGTCATGTCATGGAAACCCTGGACATGTCCTACGGCACAGTGGCCGATGCCATCATCAACCGGAAACTTGATACAAGTAAAGAGGAATTAGCCGAATTGGAACGCCAAGCAGCCACTGACGCAATGACCCTCCTCTCCCTGGTGGACACCGATGAAGAAAAAGGCTGGGCTAACGAGTATATCACCAACTTCAAAGCCTACATAGCCATATTCAGGGATGAAATACTCCCGACACTGGAGGCCAAAGCAAACGATGCTGTTCTTGATGAGGCCACCAGGATTTCTATTCGCGCCATGGCTGATCGAATCGTCGAAAAACGCTCCAATGCCGATGCCCCACTTGCCAGGATCATCCTCTCCCTGGAGAACGACGCCAAAGAAGCAGACGCACTCTTTGACACGGTCAAGACCAAAAACATCACCATGGCTACCATTATTACCTTCCTCTCAGCCGCAGTCGCGATGTTGATTGCCTATCTCCTGACGCGCAACATCACCAACCCTATCAATGAAAGCGTCAAAAAACTGGACAGCGCCGCAGGTCAGATCGCGGCAGCGGCAAACCAGATCTCCGACTCCAGTCAGAACTTGGCAGATGGCGCCTCCGAGCAGGCCTCAGCCCTCGAAGAAACATCCGCTTCCATGGAAGAACTGAACTCCATGATCAAACAAAACGCGGACAATGCGGCCCAAGCCGATATCATGATGAAGCAGTCACTGTCTACCATCGGAGAAACCAACACGGCAATGGATGCCATGGACCGCTCAATGGCAGATATCTCCTCGGCAAGTGAGCAGACCTACAAGATCATCAAAACCATTGACGAAATCGCTTTTCAAACCAACCTCCTGGCTTTAAACGCTGCAGTTGAAGCCGCTCGTGCCGGTGAGGCCGGGGCAGGATTCGCGGTCGTGGCCGACGAAGTCAGAAGCCTGGCCATGCGAGCTACCGATGCTGCGAAGAATACCGCCCAACTCATCGAACAAACAGTTCAAAAAGTAGCAGCTGGCAAAGAGATCGTTGGCACCGTAACGGTGGCGTTTAAAGAAGTCGCTATCAGCAGCACCAAGGTCGGAGGTCTGCTCTCAGAAATCAGCGATGCTTCCAAGGAACAATCCCAGGGACTTAGTCAGATCAATCTGGCTATCTCACAGATGGACTCGGTCACTCAGCAAAACGCCGCCTCATCCGAAGAATCTGCGGCAGCGGCCGAAGAGTTAAGCAGTCAAGCAGCAAGTATGATCGATACCGTCATAGATCTACGTTCCTTGATCGATGGTAAAGGAGCAAGCACCGCAAAACAATCGCCTGCGGCACAAAAATTACCCTCTACAAGACTTTCAACCATCCCTAGTTCGATCAAAAAAATACCGGCAAGACCGGCACTGACAGTACTCCCCCAACCCAAAAGCTCTCCTCAAAAACCGCCAGTCAAGCCCAAGGCCATCAATCCGAAATCCGTCATCCCCCTGGACAATGAAGATTCCTTCGAGGACTTCTGAGCAAATCCACTGTCAAGACTGGTCTATTAAGCGAAGGAAGTGGCCACAAGAGGCCACTTCCTTCGCTTAATGAACTTAACCACTTAAATTCAAGCTCATTCTATAATTGTTTCTATCAGTAAATCGTTTCACAAATATAGTTATATTTTCCAGTTCGGCCTGAGCCTGTAGAAGGCCAGATCTGAGTAGACCTTACATGAAAATGCCTCCTCTGCTTAAAATGCTTGACATCGGGACGTAATTTCTTATATTCCTCTGTTCTTTCGAATCGAATTATTGCCTCAGCCATGGAGAGGGTGAGTTGTCAGCCGCCTGGTTGGCCTTTGATGAGCGGTATCTGCCCCTAGTGTCTGGCCATGAAAATACTTTTTGATGAAATCCCTGAGACGGGACTGACTTTGGGGATCCACGACGCTTCATGGTTTCCAGAGGGTGATTGGTCAAGCGTTGGTCCGGTTCAGGCTGATCTGTTGATGACCCGTCGAAACCGACAGGTTGTTTTGGATGGTAGGTTGCAATTTGTTATCCGGGTTGAGTGTGATTGCTGTCTTGAGGCTTATGAAGACAGGTATGACGAATGTTTCCAAATTGAGTTTGAATATCTTCCATCCGATGATCCTTATTGGTCAGTGGATGCTGGAGAGCATGAATGTCCAGAAGAAGAGATGGATGTCGTATTTATACGGGAACCAGCTCTTAATGTTGAAAACATACTGGAGCAGCAGGTGCTATTGATGCTTCCCGTCAAGCGTGTCTGCTCAGACAACTGTCGTGGGCTTTGCTCCCATTGCGGTAAGAATTTGAATAAGGCCCCATGTACCTGTCGGGAAAATGAGTCTAATTCGCCATTTAAGGCCCTGGCCCAAATAAAAGGTAAATAATGTTGCCTCTCTCCTTTCTGGCAATTGACCTTAATAGTTATACTTTTTCATTAGAACATATTAACTCTCACCCCGATACGGGACTTTAACATAACGAGGTATCACCATGGCATTACCGAAAAGAAGACACTCCCATAGTCGCACCAGAACACGACGCGCCCATGATTTTTTGACCGCTCCCAATGTATCTGTCTGTCCTAACTGTAACGAACCGAAGCAGCCCCATCGCCTCTGTGGCGGATGTGGTGTTTATCACGGACGGACAGTAGTGAAATTTGAGGAAGTGACTGCTGAGTAATTAGTTCAATCATGACGCGATACCGTGCGGCCCTAAACCGGGTTGATACCCTGGGCGCTGCCGTGATGCATGCCTGGATAGTGATAATGGCAATGAACAGGGATTCTTGCGCCGGAGAGATTCTGTGCGTATAGCCTTAGACGCCATGGGTGGTGATCATGGCTCTGATCAGCTGATTGCAGGTGCTTTAGAGGCCGTTTGCGTTTATGGTCATCAGGTCGTGCTGGTCGGGGATCAGCAGACGTTGCAGCAGTTGCTGGATCAGCAGATCAAGCAGCATTTGATCCAATGTTCCGGTCAAGGTGCGTGCGCTCGTGACAGAAACGAACATCTGGCGAAAATTTCCATCGTTCACACCACTCAGGTTGTGGGCATGGAAGAGTCGCCTATGGATGGTATCCGCAAGAAAAAAGATTCTTCAATCCGGGTCGCTTTTCAACTTCTTCGTCAGCATCAGGTTGAAGCTGTGGTCAGCGCCGGAAATTCCGGCGCCACCTTGGCTGCGGCAGTTAAAGAAGTTGGCCGTTTGCCCGGCATCTCCCGTCCCGGTATCGCCGGTATTTTCCCGACTTTAAAGCAACCGTTGGTCATGATGGATGTTGGCGCCAATGTCGATTGTCGCCCCCAGCATCTTTTTCAATTTGCGATTATGGCCACCGCCTTCTCCAAAGCACTGTTTGGCATTGAGCACCCTAAGGTAGCTTTGCTTAGCATCGGCGAAGAGGGGGGCAAAGGCAATGCCTTGGTTAAAAGCACTCATGAAATCTTACGGCAGAGTACGCTGAATTATATCGGCAACGTCGAAGGGCGCGATGTCTTTCGCGGCGATGTTGATGTGATGGTTTGCGATGGCTTTGTCGGTAATATTTGTCTGAAGTTGAGTGAAGGGCTGGCAGAGGCCTTGGTCTCCATGCTCAGAGAAGAGCTGAAGAGGAGTCTGAAATCCAAAGTCGGTTACCTGTTGACCAGAAAAGCATACGCCAATATCAAAAAGCGAACTGACTACGCCGAATACGGCGGCGGTCCACTGCTCGGTTTTAACGGCACCGGGATCATCTGTCATGGGCGGTCTAACGCGATGGCGATAAAAAATGCCATCAGGGTGGCTGGAGAATTAGTCAACAATAAGATGAACGAGCGGATTATAGAGATGCTTGGAGCCTCAGAGGCCCTTGTTGTTGATCAGGAAGGGGAGTGAGCGCTGTGCCGCAGACCATGAATTCTTTTGTCCTTGGAACTGGCTCCTGCTTGCCGAAGAGGGTTTTGGCCAATGCCGAGTTAGAGAGCATGGTCGATACCTCGGACGAGTGGATCTCATCACGTACCGGCATTAAAACCCGGAGGATCGCGGGACCGGGGGAGGAGACATCAAAGCTTGCTGCAGGAGCGGCCCGCCAAGCCCTGTCCATGGCGGGACTGACCCCGGCTGATATCGATATTATCTTGCTCGGCACCATCACCAGTGACATGAGCATGCCGTCGTGTGCCTGTCTGGTACAAAAAGAATTGGGTGCCGTCAATGCCTTTGCCTATGATCTTAATGCCGCCTGTTCCGGCTTTCTCTATGCGCTTGACATGGCAGATGCCTATCTGACGCGTGATCCTTCTTTGAAGATAATGGTGATTGGCGCAGAAACTCTGTCTACTCGTGTCAATTGGCAGGATCGCAATACCTGTGTCTTGTTTGGTGATGGCGCCGGAGCCTGTCTGGTGACCGGGGGCAGCCCTGGAGGAGTGCTGGCTAGTAAGATGTTTTCGGATGGCCGACTGTATGATCTGTTGAGTATGGACTCAGCCAAGGGCATGAATCCAGATCTCGGTAATTTTCACAATCAGGAATCGTTTATTACGATGACCGGGCGTGATGTCTTCCGTTATGCGGTCAGGGCCATGGCCGGGGCCGTTGATCATGTTCTTACTATGGCGGGTTTGACTGCCGATGATATTACCCTGATCATCCCCCATCAGGCCAATATTCGTATCGTTAATAGCCTGATTGAACGGCTTGGAGTCGCGCCAGAAAAAATCTATGTTAATATAGACAAATATGGTAATACATCGGCAGCCAGTATCCCTATTGCCTTGGATGAAGCCAATCGGGAGGGCAGGTTTGGTCAGGGCGATCTCCTGCTGTTTTGTGCTTTTGGTGGCGGATTTACTTGGGGCGCTTCTATCATTCGGTGGTAGGGGCGTGCCAATACATGGCATTATGAAACTAACAAAAGAGAGATAGGCCGTAGTCAGAATATCCCGCGAGGCTAGCTCATTATATATGGAAGTAGATGATAACGAAAATGTAAGTTTTTGATCAGGGGAGTAAAATGGATTATTTTTTAACTGAAGAACAGCAGTTGATCGTTGATGTGGCACGGCAGATCACGGATGAGAAAATCATCCCCATCAGGGCTGAATTGGATGAAAAAGAGGAATTTCCAACAGAGATTATTCAGGCGATTGCCCAGGCTGATCTCGCGGGCCTTTATATAGAAGAGGAGTATGGCGGCTATGGTGGCGGCAGTTATGATATCGTGCTGGCACTTGAACAGTTTGCCCGTGGGTGTGTTGGTATTGCCACCAGTTTTGCTGCTAATGCCCTGGGCGCGTATCCCATTATTCTTTCAGGCTCTGCTGAGCTTAAAAGCAAGTATCTGCCGTCACTTGCCAGCGGTGAGAAGATGGCGGCTTTTGCCTTGACCGAGCCTAATGCCGGAAGTGACGCTTCCGGGATCCAGACCACCGCTGTTCTTGATGGTGATCATTGGGTGTTGAATGGCACCAAGCAATGGATTACCAATGCCGGTGAAGCAAATATTTATTCTGTGATCGCGATCACGGATCGGAGCAAAGGTCCGAGAGGGGCATCCATGTTTGTCGTGGAGGATACTGACCCCGGTTTTTCATACGGCCAGAAGGAGAAGAAACTTGGTATCCGCGCTTCGTCGACCCGTGAATTGATCTTTAAGGATTGCCGCATTCCTATAGATCGAATGATTGGCAGGCCTGGCTCCGGTTTTATTACAGTCATGAAGACCTTGGATAAGTCCCGTCCTGGCATCGCCATCTTAGGAGTTGGCCTGGCTCAGGCAGCCTTGGATGAGGCTGTCACTTACGCCAAGCAGCGCGTTCAGTTCGGTAAGCCGATCATCGCATTTCAAGCAGTGCAGCATCTGCTCGCTGATATGGCGATCCAGACCGAGGCTGCCCGGGCTTTGGTCTATCAGGCAGCCAAGCATATCGACGCTCACCCAGGAGATATGTCCAAGGCATCATCGATGTGCAAGGTTTTTGCCACCGACGTAGCCATGAAGGTTACCGTTGATGCGGTCCAGGTCCTCGCTGGTTATGGGTATATGAGAGAATATCCGGTTGAGAAAATGATGCGTGATGCCAAGATTCTGCAAATTTATGAGGGGACTAATCAAATCCAGCGCAATGTCGTTGGTCAGGCCCTGAATAAGGAATATACTTCATGAAGATTGTTTGTTGCCTGAAGCAAGTCCCGGACGCCAAGAATGTCCGACTTGATCCCAAAACCAATACCTTGAGTCGGGAAGGGGTGCAGAGTATCATGAATCCCTATGACCGTCACGCCTTGGAAGAAGGGGTGCGGTTAAAGGAACAGTACGGCGGTACCGTAGTGGCTCTCTCCATGGGTCCCCCTCAGGCCGAAGAGATGTTGCGTGAAGCTGTGGCGTGCGGCGCGGATGAGGCTGTATTGGTTTCTGATCGAGCCTTTGCCGGTTCTGACACCTGGGCAACTACGTATACCTTGGCCCAAGCCATTAAGACCATAGGCGGCTGTGATCTGGTATTGTGTGGCAAGCAAGCCATTGATGGCGATACCGCTCAGGTTGGCCCTGGTTTGGCCCATCGACTCGGATGGCCCTATGCGTCTTATGCTCGCAAGGTTCATGGTGTGAAAGATGGTGTCTTGCTTTTGCAGCGGATGATGGATGACGGTTATGATGAGTTGAAAATCACCCTGCCAGCCCTGTTGACCGTCGTTAAGGAGATTAACGAGCCCCGAATTCCATCTCTTAAAGGGAAAATGCGGGCCAAGAAGGTAGAAATCCTTCGTCTCGATGCTGCGGGAATTCAAGCTGATCCGGCCTGTTTAGGCTTGGCGGGATCGCCGACCAAGGTATTCAAGGTCTTTGCTCCTGAGTTACGTGGAGATCGGACTATGCTGGAGGGGCCGATTCATGAACAGGTGAGCCAGTTGGCTACCATCCTTCAGTCGTTAGGGTCCGTTACCAAATAACTATCAGTTCTCTTATGGTCTGATGCAGTTGGGCGGTTATACATCTCTAACTATTTCTTGTGCGGCCCCTTGTGCCGTTTCCAGTATTGTGATGCTACAATTATTTATAACAGCTTAGTGTGATCATGCTTACGATTGATACGGAAAAATGTATAGGCTGCGGGGTATGTGAGGATCAGTGTTCCTTCGGTGCGATTGTTGTGGTTGCTGGGATCGCTGAAGTGAATGATAAGTGTACTTTGTGCGGAAATTGCGTGGACAACTGCGAGCCTGGCGCCCTTTTTATCGAGAAGGCAGATCAGGCATCCGGAGTTGATCTGACAGCCTATTCCGGAGTCTGGGTATATGCCGAATATCGTCATGGCGCTCTCGCCCCTGTGGCATTGGAACTCCTTGGCATTGGCCGGCAGATAGCCGACCAGAAGGGGGTCACCTTATCTGCGGTGTTGCTTGGGGAAGGCTTGGCCGGCCAGGCTGAGACCTTGATCGCTCACGGCGCTGACACCGTGTATGTGGCCGACGCCCCGGAACTCGCCCCTTTTACCGATGATGCCTACGCCAATGTTCTGGAAGATCTGATTGCTCAGCATAAGCCTGAGATCGTTCTGGCGGGGGCAACTGCCATTGGCCGTTCTTTTATCCCTAAGGTGGCGACTGCCCTGGGCGCAGGCCTTACCGCGGACTGTACCGATCTTGCTGTTGATGAAGAAGGACATCTCCTTCAGACCAGACCAGCCTTTGGCGGTAATATTATGGCGACAA
Source organism: Desulfobulbaceae bacterium (assembly GCA_013792005.1). NCBI lineage: Bacteria > Pseudomonadati > Thermodesulfobacteriota > Desulfobulbia > Desulfobulbales > Desulfobulbaceae > Desulfobulbaceae bacterium. The sequence continues at coordinate 28,047 of VMSU01000140.1, read as the reverse complement.
TCGTCTGTCCTGATACCCGTCCTCAAATGGCTACTGTTCGGCCTTTGGTAATGAAGGCGCTGCCGAAAGTCACCACTCGGATTGGTCAGATCGTTGTCCTTGATCCCAAAGATTTGCGGCTCCATTCGCGGGTTGAGGTTCTCAGCTCGATCCTGGAAGATGAGGACAAGATTAATCTGAGCGAAGCCAATATCGTTGTTGCTGGTGGTCGAGGTGTTGGTGATGCCAAGGGTTTTGCCTTGATCCAGGAGCTTGCTGATATTCTGGGCGGCGCTGTGGCGGCATCAAGGGCTGCTGTTGATGCCGGATGGATCAACTATCCCCATCAGGTCGGACAGACCGGCAAGACCGTTGCACCTAAGGTTTATATTTGCTGCGGAATTTCAGGGGCGATTCAGCATCTGGTGGGGATGAGTTCATCGGATACTATCATCGCTATTAATAAGGATCCGAATGCACCGATCTTTGACATTGCAACGTATGGCATTGTTGGTGATTTGTTTGAGGTGCTCCCTAAATTGATTGATAATTTGCGGTCGAAGAAGTTGTAATCATGGTGAGTTGGGGTTGTCCTGGTGGCCGGATTCATTGTCAGGATTGAATTGCTCAGTTCTTTTGATTATTATAGATTGCCCAAGGTAACGGAACCAAGATTGAAACCGAGAGGATGAAGGATGAGTATGGAACTAAGTGGAAGAGTGGCCGTAGTAACTGGCGGAGGCCGAGGTATCGGTCAGGCCGTAAGTCTACGGTTGGGAGCCCTTGGAGCCAAGGTAATTGTTAATTACGTGAATCGTGCTGAGCCTGCCTTGGAAACCGTAGCCATGATCAAGGCTACGGGGGGTGACGCCAAGGCGCTCAAATTCGACGTCGCAGACGGCATTGCAACCCAAGAAGCCCTTCAGTCTGTAGTCGCAGACGAAGGACGGCTTGATATTTTGGTTAATAATGCCGGGATCACACGGGATGGCTTGTTGGTCAAAATGAAAGACGAGGCCTGGGATGCTGTGCTGGATACCAACCTCAAAGGTGCATTTAACTGCATCCGCGCAGTGTCCAGAGTGATGATGAAGCAGCGGGGGGGGCGGATTATTAACATCTCCTCGGTGATCGGTTTTGCCGGGAACCCAGGACAGGTCAATTATGCCTCGGCCAAGGCCGGGCTTATCGGTTTGACCAAGTCTGTGGCTAGAGAGTTGGCATCTCGGGCAATTACTGTTAATGCTGTAGCTCCGGGCTATATTGAAACCGAAATGACCAGTGGTCTGTCGGAAGAAGTGACCGCCAGGTTGATGTCCGAGATTCCCTTGGCTCGTTTGGGTAATCCTGCTGATGTCGCTGCTGCGGTTGCCTATCTTGCCAGTGATGATGCTTCGTACGTAACCGGCCAGACGATTCATGTCAATGGTGGGATGTATATGTGATATGGCATAGGGGAAGCCCACGGCTGATGTTGCCCCTGTGTGCAAACAAACCATAATTTTACAGAAACTTAATAACAAAGGAGAAAAGCCATGTCTGTGCAGGATAAATTGATCGATATCATCGCCGAACAACTCAGTGTTGACAAAGAGAAGGTAGTTCCGGCTGCCTCGTTCGTAGATGACCTTGGTGCGGATTCCTTGGACTTGGTCGAGTTGATCATGGCAATGGAAGAGGCATTCGAGGTGGAGATTGCAGATGAGGTAGCTGAAAAGATTATTACCGTTCAGGACGCAATCACTCACATTCAGTCGGTTAAGGGCTAGGAGACAGCCTTGGTGAAGAGAAGAGTCGTTATCACAGGCCTTGGATTAGTGACTCCTGTCGGGATCGGGGTCGAGAAGAGCTGGAGTAACCTCTGCGCCGGAAAGAGCGGGGTCGGTTTGATCAGTCGTTTCGACACGGCTGAATCAGATGTCAAGATCGCTGCAGAGGTCCGTGGTTTTCAGGTTGAAGACTACATCGAGAAGAAGGCGGCTAAGCATATGGATCTTTTTGTCCAGTATGCAGTTGCCGCTGCTAAAATGGCGCTAGATGATGCAGGCCTTGAGGTCACAACTGACAATGCGACCCGGATTGGATCAATTACCGGGTGCGGACTGGGTGGATTGCCCACCATTGAAAAATATCATCAGATCATGTTGGAGCGGGGGGCAAAAAAGATTACCCCATTTTTTATCCCCATGGTCATTCCTAACATGGGTGCAGGGCAGATTTCAATTATTTTTAAGTTGAAAGGTCCCAACCTGTCTGTGACTACGGCCTGCGCCGCAGGAACTCACGCCGTTGGCGAGGCGTACCACTCCATCGTTCGGGGAGACTGTGATGCCGTGGTTACTGGCGGTAGTGAGTCAGTGATCTGTCCAATGGCTGTCGGTGGATTTAATGCCATGAAAGCTTTGTCTACCCGTAATGACGAGCCAGAAAAGGCTTCCCGTCCGTTTGACAGTGATCGAGATGGTTTCGTCATTGGTGAGGGTGCAGGCATTATGGTAATTGAGTCTCTTGATCATGCCAAGGCTCGTGACGCCAAAATCTATGCTGAAATAACCGGTTACGGTCTCTCTGGGGATGGCTATCACATTGCAGCCCCGCCGGAGGATGGCGAGGGGGCAGTTCGCTGTATGCGCATGGCTCTTGAGAGTTCAGGTCTTACCCCTGAAGATATTGATTATGTTAATGCTCATGGGACCTCGACTCCACTGAATGACCAAGGGGAGACCAAGGCTTTGAAGACTGTATTTGGAGATCATGCTTATAAGCTGGCTGTCAGTTCCACTAAGTCTATGACCGGCCATCTGTTAGGTGGTGCAGGTGGGATAGAGGCAGTGTTTACTGCGCTTGCCGTCTATCATCAGATAGCACCACCGACCATAAATTTAGATAATCCAAGTCCGGAATGTGATCTTGATTACGTTCCCAAGACCAGCCGTCCGATGTCGATTCGGGCCGCTATTTCTAACTCGTTTGGGTTTGGCGGCACCAATGCGGTGCTGGTGGTAAAAAGGTATGAGGATTGAACTATGAGGGTGGCAGTTGGTAGCGATCATGGTGGCATCAAGTTAAAGAAAAAGGTGGTCAGACTCTTAGAGCATGATCGGCATCAGGTCCTGGATATGGGCTGTTACTCTGATGATTCAGTTGATTACCCGGTCTTTGCTCGATCGGTATGTTCCGCTATCTTGAATGGCGAAGCTGAGTTAGGCATTTTGATTTGTGGTACTGGGATAGGAATGTCTATGGCGGCCAACCGATTTAAAGGGATTCGCGCCGCCCTTTGCCACGAACAGTTTACCGCTCGAATGAGTCGTGAACATAATGATGCCAATGTCCTGTGTGTCGGCGCCCGAGTTGTTGGTTCGGGACTGGCCCTGGAGATGGTTCGCACGTGGCTGAATACCGATTTTGGGGGTGGCCGTCATCTCCGTCGGATTGAAATGTTCTAGGTGTACGAGGCGTTTTGTTATTTGCTCCTGTGAGCACTTCTTAGAGTAGGGATATCGAGGCAGAAGGGGAAACTATCCCCTCCGCTGAGTCTTTTTTCTCAATCGTTAAACTTCAACCTGTGTTAGGAATCCCCGTGTCTTTTCTCAAGAATTCTGATCCGGAAATTCACAGCGCCATTCAAGATGAACTGGCGCGTCAGCGCTACCAACTGGAACTGATCGCTTCCGAGAATATCGTTAGCCGAGCAGTGCTGGAAGCGCAGGGCTCGATATTTACCAATAAATATGCTGAAGGCTATCCGGGTAAACGCTATTACGGCGGGTGCCAGTACGCTGATCAGATAGAGACGCTGGCTCGTGATCGGGCCTTGGCAATTTTCAAGGCTGAATATGCCAACGTCCAGCCTCATTCAGGTAGCCAGGCCAATATGGCGGTCTATTTTTCGGTCCTTAAGCCTGGTGATAAGGTGTTGGGGATGGATCTCGCTCATGGTGGTCATCTGACCCATGGCAGTGCGGTTAACTTTTCCGGCCAGCTCTTTGATTTTGTTTCGTACGGTTTGAATCGGGAGACCGAGATGATCGATATGGACGAGGTCGAGACCATTGCGCGTCGTGAGCGGCCGAAAATGATTGTAGCCGGAGCCAGTGCCTACCCCAGGGTGATCGATTTCAAGTCCTTCCGAGAGATTGCAGACATGGTGGGGGCGCTTTTTATGGTTGATATGGCCCATATCGCTGGTCTTGTGGCAGCAGGAGTGCATCCTTCTCCTGTGCCCTACGCTGACTTTGTCACCACGACCACTCATAAAACCATGCGGGGTCCTCGCGGAGGTTTGATCCTGTCCCGGGAGGCCTTTGGCAAGCAACTGAACAGTAAAATTTTCCCTGGTATCCAGGGTGGTCCCTTGGTTCATGTGATTGCCGCTAAAGCGGTAGCCTTTAAAGAGGCAATGACACCGGAGTTTAAAGAGTACCAATCTCAAATCGTCAAAAATGCTCGCAGTTTGGCTGCTCGACTGATTACAGATGGCTTTCGACTAGTTTCCGGTGGTACTGACAATCATCTTATGTTGGTGGATTTGAGTAGTAAGTCCATTACCGGGAAGGATGCTGAAGAGGCTCTTGAGGCTGCAGGCCTTACCGTTAATAAAAATGCCATCCCCTTTGATACTCAGAGTCGTTTTGTCACCGGCGGGATTAGAATCGGCACGGCGGCAGTTACGACTCGGGGGTTGAAGGAGCCCGAGATGGAGCAGATCGCAGACTGGATCAAAATGGCTGTTGCCAATGCCGAAAAGCCCGATGTCCTTTCCCAAATTCGTCAGCAAGTCCGTACTATCTGCGAGCGTTTCCCGCTCTATCCCGATCTTGATGTCTGATCTGATCATGGCAGATCACGTTATGACAGTCCGTCCATCATGGGATGAGTATTTTATGGCCATTACCCATATGGTAGCGCAACGATCAACGTGCATCAGGCGTCGGGTCGGGGCAATCTTGGTCCGTGATAAACGAATTATTGCCACCGGCTATAACGGAGCCCCAACCAACATTAAGCATTGTCTTGATGTCGGTTGTCTTCGGGAACAGAAAGGGATTCCTTCCGGTGAGCGTCATGAGTTGTGCCGCGGGCTCCATGCTGAGCAGAACGCGATCATCCAAGCGGCAGTGCATGGATTTAGCGTTGGTGGTGCGACTTTGTATTGTACCAACCTTCCTTGCTCGATCTGCACCAAGATGTTGATCAACATCCAGTTGGAGAAGGTGTGCTACCAGGAAGGGTACCCGGATGAACTCACCTCCCTTTTACTGTCGGAAGCGCAAATCCCCTTGATTCAGATGGTGTGATCGTCACTGATCATAGAAACAAGGTTTCCTGCTCTTAGACTCTGCCCTTTACCCCAGGAGGATAGTTTTATGAAATGTCCGTATTGTGGTCACCTCGATAATCGGGTAGTGGATTCCAGGCTGAACAAAGAATTTACCATTACCCGGAGACGGCGGTTGTGTGAGTCCTGTGAGCGAAGATTCACCACCTATGAGCGGCTGGAAGTTACTATGCCAATGCTGGTTAAGAAAGATGGCCGGCGAGAGAACTGGGATCGTCTTAAGGTTGTGGAAGGGATGAAGAAGGCCTGTGAGAAGCGTCCTGTGTCCATGGGCCAGATTGAAGAGTTTGTCGATGAGATCGAACGTGAGTTTCAGGATATGGGGGAGCGGGAAATTCCGATCGCAGTCGTTGGAGAAAAGATCATGGATGGGTTGCGCCGGATTGATGACGTGGCTTATGTCCGTTTTGCGTCCGTTTACCGGCAGTTTAAAGATCTTAACGAGTTTATGGACGAGCTGAAGGGGATGTTGGGCGGCAACGGCACGTCAAATGCCCATGGCGATGGTAAATAGCGACCAGGACCGTCGCTTTATGCGACTGGCGCTGCGGCAAGCGGTTCGGGCGCAGGGCAGAACATCGCCGAATCCTCTTGTCGGCGCTGTGATTGTTAAAGATGGGGCGGTCGTTGCAACGGGGTACCATAGAAAAGCTGGAACGCCTCACGCAGAGATTAATGCTATTGCCAAGGCCTTGCCTGAGCTGATCACCGGGGCGACTCTTTATGTAACTCTGGAGCCATGTAGTCACTATGGACGTACCCCGCCGTGTTGTGAAGCAGTCTTTCAATGCGGTATTTCTCGGGTGGTGGTAGGAATGACAGACCCGAATCCTTTGGTAGCAGGACAGGGAATTCGCTATCTTCAGGATCGAGGCATTGAGGTGGTGAGTGGTGTTCTGAACGAGGATTGTCAGAGGGTCAATCGTCATTTCTGCCACTGGATCACCTCAGGGAAGCCGTGGGTGATCATGAAGGCCGGTCTTTCGCTGGACGGAAGAATTGCCGCCCGTAGCGGTCACTCCGGTTGGATTACTAACGAGATGTCGCGCCGATATGTTCATCAACTTCGTGATAGAGTCGACGCTATCCTGGTGGGTATTGGTACGGCGCTTGCCGATAATCCGTCGTTGACTACGAGGTTGCCTGGGCGAAATCACCGTGATCCGTTGCGTGTTGTTCTTGATAGGGATCTTCGTCTTGTTCCCGAGGCCCGAATGCTTGCTCAGCAATCAACTGCTCAAACTTTGGTTTGTTGTGGCCCTAAAGCTGACCCTGACCGTGCGGCTGCGCTGGAGGCTGCGGGCGCTGTTGTTCTGCCGATTGGACTTGGTGGTGACGGCTTGCTTAACTTGCATGAGGTTCTTTTCTACCTTGGTAGGAGGCAGATCACCAGTGTGCTGGTTGAGGGCGGCAGCCGGGTTCATTGCTCTTTCTGGTCACAGGGACTGGTTAATCAGGTGAACTTGTTTTACGGGCCGCTTATTTTAGGTGCGGACGGGACCCCATTGATCTCTGCCTTGGGACTTGACCGTGTTGATCAGGCCCCGCGCCTTACCTCCATCCATCACCGGCGATTTGGTGATGATCTGATGATAGAAGGACTTGTTGGCTGATCTTGATTCAGCTTAGATAATTTTACGGATCAATTTGTTATAACCCAATGTTTACAGGCATCATTCAAGGAAAAGGATCAATTTTTGAGACTCGTCCATCAGGGGGCGGCTTGGTGGTTGGCTTGGAGACCGATTTCGACCTCACCGATCCTCAGGAGGGAGAGAGCATTGCGGTTAATGGGGTCTGTCTGACGGCCAAGGGCATCCGCGATCGACGGTTTTATGCCGATGTCTCGCCAGAGAGTCTGACTAAGACAAACTTGGGCCGACTCAAAGTTGGCAGCGCTGTTAATCTGGAGCGGGCCTTAAGAATCAGTGATCGCTTGGGCGGTCACTTGGTCAGCGGTCACGTGGATGGAGTCAGTGAGTTGTTGAGTCGTGAGCGGATCGGGGATTTTACGGTGTTCACCTTTACCGTGCCTGCTGGGCATGGCCGCTATATTATTCACAAGGGGTCGATCACTATTGACGGAATCAGTTTGACAGTGAATCACGTTGATGACCGGAGTTTTTCGGTGTCGATTATTCCTCACACCATGGTTATTACCACCTTGGGCCAGCTTGTCCCTGGAGGGTCGGTTAATATCGAAGTCGATATCATTGGAAAATATGTCGAGAAACTGCTTACCCATGATCAGCAAGGGAAGGCATCTAAGATCAACATGGCCTTTCTGGCCGAGCACGGATTTTTACGATAGAGACACCCTCTAGCGTGCTTTATTCATGAAAGAAGAAGGATTTTCAGGAAACCGATAATGACAGTTAATACCATTGAAGAAGCATTAGAAGATATTCGCGCAGGAAAGATGATCATCCTTGTGGATGATGAGGATCGTGAAAACGAAGGTGATTTATGCATGGCCGCCTCCATGATTACGGCTGAGGCCGTCAATTTTATGGCCACTCACGGTCGGGGTCTGATTTGTTTGACTTTGAATCCTGAACAGATTGATCGACTCAAGCTGCCGATGATGGTCCAGGATAACCAATCTCCCTTTTCCACCGCATTTACCATAAGTATTGAGGCCCGTACCGGGGTGACCACCGGAATTTCCGCAGCGGATCGGGCGCGAACAATTCTTGTGGCAGCCGATCCTGAGGTTCAGCCCGGTGATGTCGTCAGTCCAGGGCATATTTTCCCTTTGCGTGCCCGCAGAGGTGGGGTTCTTGTCCGGACTGGACAGACTGAAGGTTCGGTAGATTTGTCACGGCTGGCTGGGTTGGCACCGTCCGGCGTGATCTGTGAGATCATGAAGGATGATGGCACCATGGCCAGAATGCCCGATCTCAAAGTCTTCGCTAAGACTCATGATTTAAAGATAGCTACTGTCGCAGACCTTGTCGCTTATCGGCTGAAAATGGATACCCTGGTGCATCGCGCGGCCGAGGCCGATTTGCCTACTTTTTTCGGTGGTGATTTTAGAGCCATTGTCTACACCAACGATGTGGATAATTTTGAGCATGTGGCTCTGGTTAAGGGTGATATCTCCTCTGATAAAGAGATTCTTGTCCGGGTTCACTCCGAATGCCTGACCGGGGATGTCTTCGGTTCAATGCGCTGCGATTGCGGGAGCCAGCTCCATGCTGCCATGCGGATGGTGGCGAAGGAAGGGTGCGGTGTCGTTCTTTATATGCATCAGGAGGGGCGTGGTATCGGTCTGGTTAACAAGATCAAGGCATATAACCTTCAGGATCAGGGGATGGATACTGTGGAAGCCAATCAACATCTGGGATTCAAGGCTGACCTCAGGGACTACGGAATCGGCGCCCAGATATTACGTGAGCTTGGTGTACGTAAAATGCGGTTGATTACCAATAACCCCAAAAAGATTATTGGGCTGGAAGGGTACGGTATCCAGGTTACTGACCGGGTGCCTGTTCAGATTGAAGCCCATGCTGATAATATCAATTACCTTAAGACCAAGAAGGAAAAGATGGGTCATATGCTGGACGTGTGAGGGAACAGTCCGGCTTAATTTGCTGATTGGACTGCGGCCTGTTCGCCAAGGACGGTTAGGGAATTGTAACTTCGCCAGTATAAATTTATTTAGCTTAACCCCTATATTATTAAAGAGGATCAACAGTGAAGATCATGGAAGGCGGCCTTCAGGCCAAAGGCAGAAAGTTTGGTATTATTGTAGCACGATTCAATTCATTTATCGGTGATCGACTTTTGGAAGGGGCTGTTGATACCCTGCTTCGTTCAGGCGCAACAGAAGATGATATCGAAGTAGCCAAGGTGCCGGGCGCGTATGAGATTCCCTTTGCAGCGCTGAAGATGGCTCAGAGTAAGTGTTATGACGCCATTATCTGCCTCGGCGCTGTTATTCGAGGGGCGACCCCTCATTTTGATTATGTAGCCGGAGAGGTGGCTAAGGGAGTGGCGCAAGTCAGCCTGGAACATGGTTTGCCAGTGATTTTTGGCGTTCTGACCACGGATTCGGTTGAGCAGGCCATTGAACGCGCCGGCACTAAGGCTGGAAATAAAGGTTCAGACTGTGCTGTGGCTGCGATCGAGATGGTTAATCTGGTTGATGTGCTGCCCTCGTCCAAAAATAGCGGGAATCGGACAAAATAATGGGCAATCGCCGTAAATCAAGGGAGTTGGCGCTTCAGGCACTCTATCAGGCCGAAGTTTGCGTTGAGACTCCTTTTGAGCACTTCACCCTTCTTTGTGATAATTTTGAGGCTGACAAAAAGGCTATTTCTTATGCCCATGCCTTGATCGAGGGCGTTGGCGTTCATGGAGCAGAAATAGATGCCCTCATTGCCAAGCATGCCAAAAATTGGCGGGTGGGCCGGATGTCGATCATCGACCGTAACCTGATCAGAATTGGAGTTTTTGAGGTTTTGTTTCGGGATGATGTGCCGGCTACTGTGGCTATCAACGAGGCCATAGAGATCGCTAAACGATACAGTACTGATGATGCTCCGTCATTTATCAATGGTATTTTAGACGCAATTAGTAATGGCCAAAGCCAGTAACGTCCCCGACTCGATTTCCGGCCCTAGTCTTGGTCAGGAGATCATAGCAATCGCCGGGCTTTGTTTCGCTCTTTTTTTGTTGATCAGCCTGGTGAGTTTTTCCGGCTCTTCTACCACCAACTGGGGAGGGTGGCTGGGGAATTTTTGCGCCAATCTTTTGACCTGGACCTTTGGGTTAAGCGCTTTTTGGCTCGTCTTCTTTTTCTTTTATTTCCCATTTCAGATTTTCTTCCAGAAGAAAAATATTGATCGTCTCCCTGCAATCTTAGCCGGTGGAACACTATTTTTGCTCTCTGCCAGCACCTTGCTCGCGGTGTGCCCAGTGCAGGAGATTTCATTTTTTTTCGGTTCGTATCCCGTTGCGGGAACGATCGGATCTTCGTTGTTTGCTACGATCAGCCCTTTCCTTGGACGTCCCGGATTTGTGGTTGTCTGTCTCTTTTTGTGTCTTATCTCTTTGATGATAACTGTTCAGTTCTCTCCTTATCGGCTGATGTCAGTGGTGTCCGAGTGGGTGGTTGCGAGCTATCAGCGTCGTAAAAACGGCTATTTTAACGATAAGGTTGCTGCGGTGAGTGAGAGTACGGAGAGAGAGCCGAAGCGTCGAGATCTTCAAAATGCTGATCGCGCCGGGGTGGTTCCGAAGGTCAATGAGCCGGTTCGTATTGCGACCGATCTTGATACCGATTTTAAGCCATTGCCTGTGGCTGAGGGTGATTTTGCCCTACCACCGGTGACTCTCCTAGACAAGCCGGACGAATCCCTTACCCCTGAGGTTGATCGGGAGCATTACCTGGCGGTGAGTAAGAAGCTGGAATCTAAGCTGGAAGACTTTGGGGTTGAGGGCCACGTCGTCGGGATTTCGCCGGGTCCGGTTATCACCACGTACGAGTATTCACCTGCGCCAGGGGTCAAGATCAGTCGAATTGTGTCGCTGGAGAATGATTTGGCCATGGTCCTGAAGACCGAAAGCGTTCGGATTGCCGGGTCGATTCCAGGTAAGGCCGCCCTCGGAATCGAGATCCCAAATCCCATTCGGCAGATGGTTTATATTCGCGAGATCTTAGGGAACGAGAAGTTTTTGAAGGGTGTAAGGCCGTTGACTTTGGGGCTCGGCAAGGACGTGGTTGGTCGTCCGGTGTATGCCAATTTGATCGATATGCCTCATCTGCTGATCGCCGGGGCCACTGGCGCCGGTAAGTCGGTGGGTATCAATACCATTATTTGCAGTATCCTTTTAAATTCTACACCCGACGAGGTTCGTTTGCTGATGGTCGATCCAAAGCGGATCGAGCTGTCGGCCTATGAGGCTATTCCTCATCTGCTCCATCCGGTGGTCGTTGATCCGAAGATGGCCAGTCGTGCTCTTCAGTGGGCGGTCCTGGAGATGGAACGCCGTTACAGCCTGATGGAGGAGCTGAAGGTCAAGAGCTTGGCTACCTATAATGAGGCAGCAGATGAAAAATTGCCGCTCATCGTCATTATTATTGATGAGTTGGCAGATTTGATGATGGTTGCTTCCAAGGATGTGGAGGGATCGGTGGCCCGCTTGGCTCAAATGGCCAGAGCGGCGGGTATGCACTTAATCCTTGCAACACAAAGACCCTCAGTGGATGTTCTTACCGGCCTTATTAAAGCTAATTTCCCAACCCGGATGTCTTTTAAGGTTTCCTCCAAAATTGATTCCCGGACTATTCTTGATGCCTCTGGCGCAGAACACCTGCTGGGAAAGGGGGACATGCTGTTTATGGCCCCGGGGACCAATCGGATGCAGCGTATTCACGGCGCTTATATCTCTGAGAAGGAAATTGGTCGAATTGTTGATTTTCTCAAGGCTCAACGCCCGGTGAACTACGATGAGTCAGTGATGCGAATTGCTGAAGAGTCGAATGGAGAGGGAGGGAGCGACGAGGTTGCTCAGGACTATGACGAGAAGTATGACGAGGCGGTGGAGTTTGTTTGTGAGTCTGGGCAAGCGTCGATTTCCATGGTTCAGCGGCGATTGCGGGTTGGCTATAATCGAGCTGCTCGAATGATCGAAATCATGGAGAGAGAGGGGATTGTCGGCCCTTCGGATGGGGCTAAACCACGAGAAGTATTGACACGTCGAACGTACTGATTATTTAAAAGGGTATTCAATCGCTTCTTGGCGTAACAAGAGTTGAGCGACGCCCAGAACTAAATCAGTCCGGGCGATCTCGGCTCAGGGGTAAGATTTACTTCTGTTCTTCTGTTGGCGCTGCTTTGACCTTTTTTCTGGGCCGTGAGTTCCCGTTTGATTTCTTGAATATTTTACCGCGCTTGCTGCGTCCGTCACCTTTGCCCATTGTATTCCTCCGGTTGTTCTAGTCTGTTATGATATTGTGGATTGTGTTTTTTTCACTGCGGGGCTCATTGATAAGAAAAACTCTACGCTATCTTAGAATAAGGATAGATATATAACCAGATGAACAGTCTGTTGCGCAACTCTTTTCTGTTTTTTTCTTGGTTCGTCCCTGTCCTTTTCTTTCTTGGAGGGTGTGCTGCACATCATTCTGCTAAACCTCCGGTCTTGTCCCATTCTCAATCAGGGCAGGTATTTCAGCAGCGATTGCCATTCATGGGGTACACGATACAGGTTGGGGCGTTTGCTGATCCTAAAAATGCCTTTCGCCTCGCGACGCGTCTCTCTTTCTTAGGCCTTCCCGCGTATTATTTCCGTGGTGAGGGCAATTTGTATCGGGTGCGGTTCGGCAATTACCAAAGTTATAACTTGGCTTATGACAGTGCTTCCCGATTGAAAAAAGAAATGATTATTGAGGTATTCATCGTGGTGCGACCGGAGTCGTACCCTGCCGTGCTATATCAGGATACACCCGATCGACTTCGGGAGCATGGGGTTGCTATTGCCCGGCAGTTTGTCGGGGTGCCCTACAGGTGGGGTGATTCTTCGCCGGTGTTAGGTTTCGATTGTAGCGGACTGGCAATGATGGTCTACCAGCTAATTGGATTGGATATGCCCCGTGTCTCCCGTGATCAATTTCGTAGTGGGAGGAGTGTCAGTCAGGGGCAGTTGCGGCCAGGGGATCTGGTATTTTTTCGTACCGACTCAAGTGGCCAGGCGTCTCATGTTGGGGTCTATCTGGGCAGCGATCAATTTATCCATGCGCCCAGCAGTGGAAAGACCGTAATACAGTCCAAACTCTCCGCCGCTTATTTCCAGAAGCGATTTCTTGGCGGGCGGTCCTATCTTTAGTTTCAGACTCACCGCGCATCCTGCCCAGTTACTCTTCTCCGGATACCACCAGTTGATTTCGTCCGCGTTCTTTGGCGATATATAAGGCCTTGTCAGCCTGGAGGATTAGGTTGTCGGGCGAAGTGCCCCGCTCAGCGTTCATGGTGGCGACACCGATGCTTGCGGTCAAGATCGTGTGGACCGTTGAAGCCTTATGGGGAATGTTGGCCTCGCGGAGCATATTAAGAATTGAGGAGGCTTTTTCCAGAGCCCCGTGTTTGTCGGTTTCCGGGAGGATGAAGGCAAACTCCTCGCCGCCGTATCGGGCAGCGAGATCAGCCGGGCGTTTTTCATTGGCTTTGAGAACTTCAGCTACCTGTTTTAGGCAGGTATCGCCTTTTTGGTGTCCGTAGGTGTCATTGTAGAGTTTGAAAAAATCGATGTCCAGCATTAGCAGGGAAATGGGGCTGTAGTTGCGAATCGCCCGGTTCCATTCGTTCGCTATGACTTTATCGAACTGACGACGATTGGCGATTCCGGTCAGCCCATCCAGCGAAGATAATTTTTCGAGCGCCTGATTGGCTTCGTGCAGCTTGCGCTGACTCTCTTCAAGGGCGGCAAAGGCTTCGTCGCGCTGCCGGTGATAGAGGTAAGCAGTTGAGTGGTAACGAAGTCGGGCGATGAGTTCAATTTTGTCTGGAAGTTTGACCAGATAGTCATTGACTCCTAAGCTGAACGCCTCGCTTTTGACCTTGGGATCCTCCTTGGTGGAGAGAATGATGATTGGTATCTGGTTCGTTTCTTTGTTGACCCGAAAAAATCTGACCATCATCAGGCCGTTAACTTCCGGCATGACCAAGTCTTGGAGGATGATGGTCGGGTGAATCCGGTTGGCGATTTTAATAGCCTTGCTGGGGTCCTGACAATAATGGAACTCGATATCTTTCTCGTCCTCCAGGGCGCGGCGTACCGCCTCGGCGATCATCGGTTGGTCATCGATGAGCAGGACAGAGATCCGGAAGGTGTTGATGGATTTAATGTCGCTGAAGAGATTGGGTTGCATGGGTTATCTCCCGAGCAGGGCGACAATTCGCTCGCCAATTTCGTGGATAGGGAGAATTTCTTTGGTCGCGTTAAGTTGCATAGCGGCCTTAGGCATGCCGTAGACTACTGAGGTAGCTTCATCTTGGGCAATGGTATGGTGGCCTTCTTCTTTTAGGGACAGAAGTCCTGTTGCGCCGTCTCGGCCCATTCCCGTCAGGAGGATGCCAATAATTTTTCCGGTCCAGTTTTTGACGATGGATTGGAAAAAAACATCAACCGAGGGGTGATAAAAGTTGTCAACTGGTTCCTGGCTATAGATTAGGGAACCACTGTTGGTCATGATCAAGTGGTATTCGGTGCTGGGCACCAGGATTATCCCTTTTTTGGGGCGATCTTTTTCGTGGATTATTTTCACTGGCATTGTTACCTGGTGGTTGAGCCAGGTAGCTAATCCGTGGGTGAATTTTTTATCCATGTGCTGAACAATTACCACTGCCGCGGGCAGGTTGGCTGGGAATTTGGTCAGTACGGTCGTGAGTGCTTGCGGACCTCCGGTTGAGGCGCCAATGACTATAAGGGGCGGATCTTGGGGGCGGTTTGGGGGCTTGCTCTCTTGGTGGGGTTTGGGCCGCCGGGTGGACTTGGGTGAGCAGCCGATTAATTTGCCGATTATGTCAATTTTTCGTAACAGTTCATTGGCTGCTGTTCCAGCTCCGCTCAATCCCAGGACCGGTGTGGCTACCACATCAAGGGCTCCGGCACCCATGGCCTCGTAAACCAGGGATGAGTTGCCGGTGACGCTGGCGGTGACGATCAGGATGGCGCAGGGAGTGGTTTTCATGATCCGGCGGGTGGCTTCGACCCCATCCATTACCGGCATCAGCAGATCCATCAGGACCAGGTCGGGCGGGGTTTGGTGGCATAGAGCGACGGCTTCGGCGCCGTTTGCTGCGCACCAGGCTACCTGGTGCTCGGGGCAGGTCACGATAATACGACGTAAGACTTCAACCGCCATCACTGAATCATTGACTATGCCGATTTTCATCGAAATTCTCCAGGTGTACCGATAAGATCTTCCACGGCTTCAATCAAAGCTTGGTCGTGGAAGCTTGATTTAGTTAAATAGTAGTCGGCGCCGGCATCCAAACCACGCGTTTTGTCCTCTTCACGATCCTTGTATGAAAGAATAATCACTGGGATATTCTCGTGTTCTTTGGAGTTTTTGATGTGGACCAGAAGTTCGATGCCATCAAGGTTGGGCATGTCAATGTCGGTGATAATCAAATCATAGGTGTTGCGCCGCACCATCCCCCAGCCATCAAGACCATCCACCGCCATATCTACCAGGAAACCATGATCGGTAAGGATTTTTCGTTCCACTTCCCTGACGGTGATCGAGTCGTCGACCACCAAAATTCGTTTGTGGGTTGAA
Source organism: Desulfobulbaceae bacterium (assembly GCA_013792005.1). Lineage (NCBI taxonomy): Bacteria > Pseudomonadati > Thermodesulfobacteriota > Desulfobulbia > Desulfobulbales > Desulfobulbaceae > Desulfobulbaceae bacterium. Next base: position 12,439 of record VMSU01000140.1, on the reverse strand, counting down.
CGGCTGGCGCTTGGGATAATCTGGGGGGTGATCCGGTGGAGACGGTCGCCAGAGATCAGGTGATCCATGGTCTGACGAAGGTCATTGATGTCGAGAATCAGGATCGGGGTGCCATCTTCGGCAATGGCGGCAGCGCTTATGCTTCTGAGTTTGCCGAGTCGTTGGTTTAATGGTTGGATTACCATATCTCGAATGCCATGAAAGCGGTCGACGATCAGGCCGTAGCTGTTGATTCCGCTACTTAAGACGATTACGGACAGGATGTCATCGTCCCTGGTTTGTTCCTTGAGTTCCAGGGTCTGCTGTGCGCTGATGAGCCCGAATCTCCGGTTGTTAAAGATGAAATATGGACGGTTACCCATCTCCTTTACCTCGCTGATGGGTAACCTGACAGCATGGTCGATGCTGATCAGCGGCAAGGCATATGGTTCGTTGTTGATTTCGATGAGTAGTCCGCGAATAATCGAAAGAGTCAGCGGTAGCTGGAGTTCGAAGGTCAATCCCTGTCCGGCTGTGGAGTGGAGTTCGATGCTGCCCCGGATTTCTCGAATGGTGTTGTGGACGATGTCAAGTCCTACGCCTCGGCCTGATGTACTGTCGGCGACAGCCTTGGTGGTGAAGTTCGGTAAGAACAGAAAATGAGCAAGCTCCGTTTCGGTCAGTTCTGCTGCGACTTTGGCCGAAACCAGGCGTTTCTCCACGGCTTTTTGGCGCAAAGCATCATAGTCAAGGCCGCGCCCGTCGTCGCAGATGGTAATAACCATCATTCCGGCATGGTGCCTGGCGTTCAGGAGGATGGTTGCCTCTGGTGGTTTCCCGGATTTTTCTCTCTCTGCCGGGGTTTCGATCCCGTGATCAATGGCATTGGTGACAATATGGGTAAAGGGAGACTCCAGTTTTTCGAGAATGTCCCTGTCGATCAGGGTGTCGGCGCCGATGACTTCGAAACGGACTGGTTTATTGAGCTTGCGGGCCAACTCGCGGACTAAGCGGGGAATACCGATCAGGCCTTCGGACAGGGGCTGCATTCGGTTGTTGATGACCTCATTATGCAGTCGATTGGAAATTCTGACACTATGAGTGCTGTGCTCTGTGAGTTCAGCAATTTGGGTGCCGAGGAAGTCCTGGTTCCGTTTGAGTTTAGCGCTGATTTCGTCCAGGCCGTGGGCGATGGCGATCGGCATTCCTGTTTCCGGTAATTGAAGCCGAAACTTTTCCAGGGTGTACCAGGCAGTATCTTGTTGCCTCTTCAGACGATTGAGGGATGCAATCAGGTTGGGCAGCCAGCGCGATTCGACCATGGCTTCGCTGGCTAAGGCCAGGATCTGGTTCATGCCTTGCGATGAAACCCGCAGGAGCCGATCTGACACATTTTTTGCTGAACCAACGACTTTTCCTTCAGTTGTTGGTTCAGGGGAGGTCTTGGTGATAATTGGGGCAGCCGGTTCAACGACGATTTGTTCGTGTTTATCGACGATGGTGAATATTTGATCGGCCAGAGCGGTGATCTGTTTTTTGTTGCTCTCAAACCATTGGGGGGCGGTCTCTTCATTTTCTTTGGTTAGGCTGCGGATGAGATCGGTAGCCGAGAACAGAGTATCAATATGGTCCGAGGTGAGGGTGAGGATCTTGTTTTGGGCCGCGATGAAGAGTTCTTCCATGGTGTGGGTCAGGGTAACGATGTCGGTCAAGCCGATAACCCTGGCGGCCCCCTTAAGAGAGTGAATCGCTCGCATCGATGATTCAAGGAGGACGATGGCAGTGGGATTTTTTTCAATTTGAATAAGATTGTCAGAGAGGACGGCGAGGTGGTTTTCTGCATCTTCAGTAAAGATCGGGAACATCCCTTGGCTGGAAGCAAAGGAAGAGGTGGGAGCGGCGGCAGGCGCTTTGGTTTTAGGGGTGCTTGTGCCAGGCTCTATTGATGGGGTCTTTAATGCCCGCAGTTGTTTGATCAGGTCGGCAAGTAGCCCCTCTTTCTCCTTAAGCGACTCTTGGATTTGGTTCGGATTACTTGTGGTCAGATGGCCTAGGTGGTTGGTTGCCGCTTCGAGAAGATTTCTAATTTCGGGGGTGGGGTGGCTCGAGGCTACACGTATCCCCTTCTCCATTGCCTGAGTCAGATCAATGATTTCTTGCAGGTCGACTATTCTGGCCGCACCGGCGATGGAATGGACTGCTCGGTGCATGACGGTAAAGTTAGGACCGTCCCCGCCATGGTCGCTGTCCCATAGCGACAGCTCATGGGTGAGGGTAATGGATTGGTTTCCAGTCTCCATCAAAAATAGGTCCAGAAGGGACATGTCGTTGAGATCAGTCATGGTCATCCCAGGTTTCTGGTCAGGATACGAAACAGCATGGCGTCATCCAACATGCCGACCTCTTGGTCGTTGATATTCAGTATTCCTTTGGTATAGACCGCCTTTGAGCCGGAGACGGTTATGGGCAGGGGCTTGAGTATGCTGGCGTCATAGAGCACTGGCCCCATGACTTCGCTGACTGGAAAGACGATACTCTGTCCGTCTTTGGCGGCAACGATCAGTCGCTCGGGCGCGGGTGTGCCCTGTTGTCTGGTGCCTGGTTCGATCCTTAGCACGCCACCAATGGAGACGCAGAGTTCCGGTCGCCCACGGATGTTGACGATACCACGAAAGATGCGGCTGCTCTTGTGGGGGATGGAGTGGATGGGGCCCATGTCCACCACTTCCTTGATCATGGTCGATGTTACGCCCAGCCACTCATCGCCGGCTCTGAAGATGAAGGCCGATTGAGTCCGTTTGGCTTGTTTGATGATGGGGTGGCTCAAGTGTTCGCTGAGTTCACGGCGGTAGTCGTCGGGAAGAGGGCGGTTGAGGAGCAGTCGGCCTGTGCTGGTGTACTGGTCGCAGTTCAGGCAGTGGGCCAGTTCTGCTAGTCGTTCACAGCGGCTCTGTTCCTTGCTGAAGACACCAATCTGGTTCCAGCAGTCGTCAATGTTAAGGTCAGCGTATGATAATGACACGGGTTTCTTCCTTGGGTAAGCGATCAGGCTCGGGATTAGGCTATTATTATATATTAGGGTCGGTCGGCATGGCCAGACGGGTGATGATTCTACGTCCTCGGTTGAGGCAGGATTGATAGTTGGCCTCATCCCCAAGGCGTTGATAGATCGCTGCCAGCATGTCAATTGCCTCGATGGAGTTTGGGTCTAGGTAAATAGCTTTTTTCAGCATGCTGATCGCGCTTTTCCACTCATTTTTTTGTTCGAAAATAGTTGCCAGTTGGTAGAAGCTTTCTGCGGTTGGACCCTGTTTCTGGATCTGGTCTTCGTGTGCCTTGATCTGGTGATCCAAGCTGTCGAGTTCTCCGTAGCGGTTCGTCGGAGTGTGTGTGATGGTTGCATTGGCATAGGATACAGAGTTCTTAAAAAGAAAGGCACTGGCGTTTGCTGAGGCGTTACCAGAGAGGTATTTGGAAGATTTTTTTTCTGACTCTTCCGGCCTTTTATAAAAGGCGAAGGCTTTGGGGTGTGGGGCCTGAGTGAAACGACTGTGGCTGAAAATGCCTGATTCGGCATGTCCGATGAACAGCAGTCCTGCATCATCAAGAAGGGCGCTGAAGGTGTCGATGGCTTTTTGGTGAAAGCTTGAGTCCAGGTAGATCAACAGGTTACGGCAAAAGATCACATTGTAGGTGGTTTTGGTCAGGGGCGGGGTGAGGTGGAGGAGGTTGCCCCGGTGAAACCTGATGAGCCCTTTGATGGATTTATCCAAGGCGTAGCTTTGTCTAGTTTTAGAGAAATATCCTTGGTAGCGTTTGGCATAAGTTGTGCGAAATGAGTTCGGGCGATAGATGCCTTGGCGAGCAACCTCAAGTGAGCGACGACTGATATCAACGGCGTCTATGGTGAAGGAGTGAGCGGGGATGCCGGCCTCGATCAGAGTCATGGCCATGGAATATGGTTCTTCTCCTGTCGAGCAGGGGATGCTCAGGAGTCGTAGCGACTTATTCTTGCCCTGCTGGAAAAAGGCGGTGGCGTATTCGCGCAGGGCGATGAACGGCGCTTCGTCACGAAAGAACCACGTCTCGTTCACCGCAACTTCCTCAATAAGTTCATTAAGTTCAGGGGTCGATTTTTTGATCAGGTTCAGATACTGGAGGGTGTTTTCCATCTCCAGAGCCCGCATTCTCCTGCCAATGGCATGCTTGAGTGAATTTGCGCCAATGGAGGAGATGTTGAGTCCCATGGCCTCTTTAAGCACTGAGTCAAGAATGAGGGAGATCAGGCTATTGTCTGACATATAGAGTAGTTTGGTTAATAGCGTAGAGACGGAGTCCCTTGGCAGCTGTTCCAGATATACTGGATAAGTTTCTAGCGGCTCTAACCTTCTGCCCGTATAGGGTGAGGCGATGCGGTTGGTTTTTAATTGTCAAAGCAAGCCGTTATGTTGATTAGTCGTAATTATCTAGGGTTACGGTTAAAAGAATTATGATGAACTCGCAAAAAGTCACGGGATGTCTAAGCAGGTAAGCGAGCCTGCGAGACTCCGAAAACCGATAACCTGAGTAGTTTGCCTAATCCATGAAGGAGAGCCCAGGGATGTCGTCAGGGAGCATCTGCTCTGGCTCGAACCAGCGGACCATGGAATGATTAAGTAAAGCGTTGTCGAGGAAGAGTGGTCCCTTGTCAGTTGCTTTGGGGCGCCAGTCTTTGGCCGTCTTAATGGTCTCCGTCACATTTTCAGCAAGCAGTCCGACAATTTTTCGGAGATTCCCCCCAAGGGTGACACTGGTCAGGATGATCCTGGTGCTGTACAGCTGTTGGCATACTTGATCATTCAGGAGCAGGCCGAGGTCGATGACCGGTACCGGGGTGCCGCGATAGTTGACCATGCCGGTGATGTATTTGGGGGTCATTGGAATTTTTTGCGTCTGCAGAAATGGGATGATTTCGACCACGCGTTTACTGTCAATGGCATAATCATCATTCTGAAGTTTAAAGAGTACGAGAAGCACGAATGAGGTCCCCCGAGTGTTCTGGACGTTGTGCACTCTGCATTATGGCGCTGTCCTGACCTGTCATGACTCGTTATCTGGAGATATCGGGCCGGATTTGACTTTGAACTTGGCGACCGAGTCTCTGAGGATAAGGGCCGCTCTGTTCAGTTGGAAAATGGTCTGGCTGGTCTGAGATACCGATTCTGCGGTTTGTTGGGCCGCCTCGTTTAGTTGATCAACGGATTCACTGATCTGTTTGGCGCCAAGGGACTGGGCGGCAATACCTTCGTTGACAGTTTCGATCGGTGGTCGTATCGCCTGGACTTGATCAATGACTTGAGAGATCTGGTTGGAGCTGATCTGGACCTCCTGAAAGCCGCGGCGGACATCGTCAGCAAATTTTTCAATATTCATTACTCCACTGGCTACCGAGGATTGGACTTCGGAGACCATCTGTTCGATATCGAAGGTGGCTACGGCCGTCAGGTCGGCGAGGCGTCTGATCTCCGATGCCACAACCGAGAACCCTGCGCCGTATTCACCGGCTTTTTCAGCTTCAATGGCGGCGTTAAGGGACAGGAGGTTGGTCTGGTCGGCGATCTTATTGATGGTCTTGGTCACCCCAGCAATGGTGCGGGCCTTTTCGCTCAGGATGGAAAGTTTGGTGACGATGGTTTGCGATGATTCCTCCATCTTTTTCATGATGCTGTTGATGTTGTTCAGGCGGGAATGACTCTGTGACGCGGCCATGGCGGTGTGTTGTGCCATGTCGGTGACCTTGGACATGGTCTCCATCAGGTTTTCGGCAGTGGCGGCGATTTCGGTGGTAGAGGCGGCAATTTCATTGGAGGTGGCGGCCTGCTCGTTGACCGTGGTCTCCTGTTGTTTGATGGTGGCGGCAATTTCGGTGATTGAACTTGTGACCTGAATGCCTGAGCGTTCGATCTCGGAGATCAGGTCAGAGAGATAGGTGGACATCTGGTTGAAACCGTTGGTCAGGATGGCGAATTCGTCTTGGCGGTCATAGCTGATTTTTTCACTGATATTGCCATGGGATAGATTTTTCATGGCGGTGGTGATCATGGAGAGTGGTGTGTTGATGCTTTTGATGATTAAGAAGCTGAGGAAGATAGAGACAGCCACGCCGACCAGGAGAGCAAGGATAAAGCTCTGTTTTGCAACGATAAAGCGTTGCTGCGATATTTGGTATTCCTTGTCGATCATGGCCAGATGGTCTCTGGTCATCAGGTCGATTTTTTCACTATAGAGTTCTCCTAAGGGGTAGAGTTTCTTGTCCGTGAAAAGGTCTAGGCGTTCAAGGTCATGGCTTTGAAGCAAAAGTGTGAGATTGTTCAGGACGTCATCGGTGGTGTTAGCCATGAGAGAGTAGGAGTCTTGCCATTTTTCGGTTGTGCTGACATTTTTTTCCGATGAGTTGAGGGTGTTCAGGCTCTGCCAGTGTTTGTTAATTTGAGTTTTGGCCTTTTCTACCTTGAGTTGGCATTCCTCCCAGGTGATTTGCTCAAAAAGCAGGCGGTCAACCTGCTGAATGATCTCGGCATGGATAAGGCTGTGGAGTTGTTCTAGTTTGGTGAGGGGAATGACCTCGTTGGTGTAGACCAAGGAGAGGGAGTTGTTACTGCTGCGCATGCCCATGATCCCGAAGAGTCCGGACCCTATGAACAAAGAAAGCAAGAGGATGACGAAACCGACGAGCCGGAGTTTGACGCTTAATGATTTATAAAACATTGTTGAGTCCTTCATTTTGTAGGCAATTTAGAGGGACTGGGGTTGGCTATTCGACTCCATACCCAGGTGCTTGGTTAGCATTCTATCAAATTGTTATCCCAGAACAAAGAAGGAAATTTTTTTTTTAATGGGTGGTATTAATACATCAGACGACACATTAAAAAAATCGCTCTCCATGAAGAGCGTAAGCCTTTTGCTGATCCCTCCCTGCGCCACTCAAGACCGTCAAGGCGATCATTTTCTGAGCGGAGTCGAAGGGGAGAGAGGAGAGGCTGGAAAAAGTTTATGAGGTATGATTTTTACGAGATAGAGGGAGTGGTGGTGAGGGAAAAGATTGCTTGTAGCAAGGCAGGGATCAAGGTATATGGTAAAAGTCTCAGATTTAGTAATATAATATAGGCCTCTTTGACCAGATATTTTGATTCAAGCCGAGGACTTTTTATGCAAAACGATTTTCTGCGTTTTTCGAAAAGTACGTGAGGAAATTTTAGAAAATGGCGCCGGGATATTTTCTTGGAGATTGACTTACTGACCCAATACTCTTTTACGGACGGAGATTTTTTAAGAATGAGAATAGATCAAACCTACCAGGAAGAAATATCCATCACCGATATCTTGCAAAAACTCTGGCATCGCCGAGGACTGCTAATGATCATCCCTGTAATTTTTTTTCTGGGGGCAGGGATTTTTCTATTAGTCAATAAGGTGACAGCCCAGACATCGACGGTGTATTTTGTAGAATTATTGGGAATTGATAAGTCGACCTATCCCAACGGCACCAGGTTTTCTCCCCAGGACCTACTCATTCCTGAGGTCCTCGCCCGTGCCGCGGGAAAACTAGGGTTATCTGTCACTGATAAATTGCGCGATGCCATTCAGGTTGAATACGGGATACCGACGACTGAAGGGATACAGCAGAAATATCAGTTGCGGTTAAAAGCAAAAAACATTTCATTATCCGAGATTGAACAAATTAATAACGAATACACAGAAGAGCTTAAGCGCGTGTTTGAGCGCGGGTTGAAAATTATCGTTGATCACACTGAGCTTAATTTGTCGTCCGAGCAAGGAACCATTCTGGCGAGTACCTTGCCTGGGGCATGGAGCGAAATTTTCAGTCAGAAATACCGGATATTAATTGACACCCGACTTGACAATACGGGAATTGTCAACGATAAATTAGCGTTTCTCACTACATCGGATATTCTTACCGCTCGTCATACTCTCACTCGGATAAAAAACGGATTAAGGTTAATCGGTGAGGACAATCGTCTCAAAATGCTTGTCAGTCAAAATGGGATGAACAGTAGTGACATGGAGAGCAGGTTAGAGAGTTTCAACGAAATATATTTTCGGCCTATGTTGGGCGGGTTATTTGAAAATCCCGATCAGGCTGCAGCCACATTTTTAGTAGAAACCCAGCTGCGGATTGAAGAAATTTCAAGCAATATCGGAGAAATTGATCGCAGCATTGTCGATATCAACTCCTTTCGAGCGCAAACTGCAGAGCCACAGGCCACCACTTCAGGACGTGAAGCCCCCGTACAATTAGGAGACAACACTATCCAACAGATCATCGATCTCTCAGATAAAGCTTCTATGTCAAGCTTTCTTCAGCAATCCCTTCTCGCCCGTCGCGATCTTGCTGCGCAAAAAGCGGCACTACAAACTGAAATTGATCGTTCGAAAACCAATTCCCCGACAATAAAAAGTGCTGATTTCATCCAGCAGGCAGCGGCCGATTATTCAGTGTTAGTCAAAGAATATTCATCACTGCTGTTAGCAGCTCGTCAGGCTTGCCGACAAGACCACGGCGAACTATTCAAACCACTCAACTCACCTCAAATAGCCCAGGAAGACTTGCCTGTAAGGTCGCGGCTGATACTGTTTTTGTCGGTTATGGTCGGATTCTTGTGCGCCATGATTTTAGCCCTTTCCCTCCCATTTTGCCAGCCAGTCCAAGACGAGGTGAAACACTGAGAGTGTTTTAGTTCTGCTTTGCAACCAAGTTGATAATTCTGATCCAAGGCCAATTGATTAAGATATATCATATCTTCACGATTTGCTGCCATATGGGACAAATAACGTAACGTACGGCTTGTTCGGTTGCGGCCGTTAAGCGAATCAACGATGCGAAACACGTCGCTTGGCTTGCCGAAACGCAAACAATTTTTCCCCTGAAGATTGGGCTCAAGTTGATGTATTGATAAGAGAAAAATGAATCCCTGAACAAATTTCCGGTCGCATGGCTCTGGAGAAAACGTTGAAAATCGGTCACGAAACCTCTACGTTTATAATGACAAGCGTGCCAAAGGTGATTTTGGCTTCATTTCTGCAGTTAAAAGCGCTGTCGGAAACGCTATGGAAGTGGCCAGGAGTGAAGGGGAACGCTGAAGAACAGAATCAGCATCGATGACCGTTCTAAAATAATAGATTTGAAAGGGCGAATCGGTGATTGGGGGTGACACGGTGATAGGCAAGGATCACAAACAAAGGCGCGTTGGTCACACTGGCGGACAGAGCCTCTCGCTATACGCTTGCGACTATGCTACCCCGCAAGCACTCCATCCGCGTGCTTGCGGTTGTTAAGAGACTGTTGAGCCCACATAAGCGCAAACGCCATATTGTGACATTCGACAATGGTAAGGAGTTTGCCGGCCATGAGGAGATCGCCAAAGAGTTGAAGCTGGATGTGTATTTTGCTCATTCATATCATTCCTGGAGCGTGGGTTAAACGAGAACACTAATGGCTAGCTACGGTAGTATTTCCCTAAAGGCACTATGCTTGAAACGGTAACAGAAGAAGAGGTGCAAGCAGCAGTGACTGTACTTAATCATCGACCTCGAAACATCCTGTTTTTCAGGTTGCCTTGTGATGTTTTCTTTAATAAGACTATGCGCTATGCCCCGTCAGCAAGGGCGGTTGTACTTCGTTCTTGAATCCGCCTTAGATGAAATATGCCATTTGCTGATTTTTTTCACCATGTTTTCTGCGATTGTTTATGAGCGAAGTTCAGATTATTTTTCTTGTCGAACCGTCTACTGACCAACTCCGGGCTATTGTCGGACTTTATCGGCAGGCTGGGTGGTGGCCGGAAGCCGAGGTCGAGGATTACCAACGGCTGACCCGGTTGGTCAAGCAAAGCCATTGTTTTGCCGCCGCCATCGTTGATGGGGAGTTAATTGGTATGGGGCGGGCGATCAGCGACGGGGTCAGTGACGCCTATGTTCAGGACGTGACGGTTGATCTCTTCTGGCGTGGGCAGGGTATCGGCTCTCGTATTGTTCGCCGGATTGTTGAACGACTCAAACAGGATGGCTTGGGCTGGATCGGTCTGATCGCTGAGCGTGGTTCCTCGCCATTTTATGAACAGTTCGGTTTTATGGAGATGGTTAATTCCCAGCCTATGCTGTTGACATTATCATGACTTGTATTTTTACCCGGATATCCATTAGCGATTACCAGCGGTTGTTCCCTTTTTTTGTTGGACAGCCCTACGAGTTATGTGAATACAGCCTTCCCGGCATCCTGGCTTGGTCGAGCGCCTCTTTTTATCCTTGTGCTGCTGTTGTCGGTGCTCGGCTCATTCTTGGGGCCGAATATCCCGGTCATCCTGAATATCGGCATCTGCTCTTGCCGTTGGGCAGTGTGAGTGAGCCTACTCCACGGGAATTGGCAGTGGTTGCCGCAGAGGCCGGCTATCCGGGATACTGGTTTGTCCCTCAGGGCTACCTTGATCGTTACGGCTTTGAGGAGGTGGCGCAATTTTTTGCGGTCGTTGAGCAGTCTGGATACCATGACTATGTGTATCGGGTCAGCGATCTTGCCGAGTTGAAGGGGAATCGGTATGCCAAAAAGAGGAATTTGATCAAGCAGTTTAAGCAGGTCCACTCTCAGGAGAGGCTCATCTTTGAGCCGATTACCATTATCAATACCCGTCAATGCATCGCCTTTCTTGAAGAGTGGTGTGAACAGGAGGGCTGTTTTCAGCAGAGTGATTCGAGCCTTGAGTGTGAGATGGAGGCAGCTGTCAATATGTTGGAGCTGGTTCCGCGCACGGCGGTTCGGGGACTTGCCTTGCGCATCGATGGGGTTATCAGCGCCTTGGCTCTGGCTTCACCTCTGACAGAAGGAATGGTTGTGCTGCAATTCCAGAAGGCCTGCAAAACCATCAAGGGATTGTATCAGTTCTTCGACCGGGAGTGCGCGCGGACGCTTTGCCAAGGATTTACCTGGGTGAACAAAGAGAGTGATATGGGACGGCAAGGTCTTGCTCAGGCTAAACGCTCCTACTACCCGGAACGGATGATCCGGTCGTATGAGTTACGGTTGCATTCTGTTTGATATGGTTCCGGTTTAGGGTGTCGGTTGTCAGTTGACGGTTAATGACTTCTACCAATGACTGATATTCGTGCGTCTGTTAACCTTAGACCAGGAGCTGATCACTATTAATCTTTGGATGGTATCATTTACGATAATTGACCATGATTTTTCATGATGGAGGAGTGATGATGTCAAAAACAACGGTGCTTGACGAAGTGACGGGGCTCTACCGTATTATTCCCTTGGCCCTTTTGCGTAGCACCTCGAAGGTAACTTTCGATTGCGTGCCGCTGGAATTTCTTCCCAGGATTGATGCTATTGATCGTGTGCTGCACGAGGGCGGCGCTACTTCACCGGGACCAGTGGAGGAGGTGGCCAGGCCGTGGTATATGCACCCGTCACAGGACGACAATTTGGTCGTGCTCCATGGTACTCGTCATGTCGAAATTTATACCCCGGAGCATGGCAGGGTCGAGGAGTTTGTGGTCACACCGAACGAGATACGTCGGAATGGTGAGGTGATCGTCCAGGGTGGGGCGATGCTGGTCTGGCCGTGTCGGGTTTTTCACCGGATTCGCACCGCTGAGGAGGGTTCGGCTTCATTGAATTTTGCGGTCCACTACCAAGGATTTGACATCCGGACCAATTTTAATATCTATGACCTCGACCAGGTGAGCGGCAAGTTCCGGGTGATTCGCGAAGGGCATCTTGATCAGCCTGAGGTCCGTGGGGATCGTTGATGGCCAAGAGGGGTGAAGGTCTAAGGGACGGCGGCGGGCAGAGGTTCCGGGTGGTCCTTGAATTTGATGGCACGGCGTATCGTGGTTGGCAGAAGCAGGGGGAGAAGTCGGTGCGAACGGTGCAGGGGGTGATCCTGGAACGGGCTGTCGAACTCTTTGCCGGGGGGAAGGTCGATCTTCAGGGCAATGGCCGGACCGATGCCGGGGTTCATGCCCTGGAGTATACCGCTCACCTTGAGGTTGTGACGCGCCTGTCGCCTGATGAGATTAAGGACGCACTTAATCGTTTACTGCCCAGGGATATCGCTATTCTCGAGCTGGTCCCGGCAGACTCACGATTCCACGCCCGGCACCACTGTGTGGGGCGAAGTTATCTCTATCAGATAGCCGAGGAGCCGCGCGCTTTTTTTCGGAGATATGTCTGGGATCTTGATGCAGCGCTTGATTTGTCCTTGATGCAGCAGACGGCCACGCTCTTTGTTGGGATGCATGATTGCGCCGCTTTTGCCGAAAAGCAGGAGTTGAAAAAGTCAACCTTGGTTCTGATCAAGGCCCTTCGTTTGGAGCGGGTGGCTGGAATGCTCCTGGTGCGGGTGGTGGCGTCTCATTTTCTGTGGCACTTGGTGCGACGGTTGGTCGGTACCATGGC
>VMSU01000139.1 GCA_013792005.1 Desulfobulbaceae bacterium | reverse complement strand
CCGATCCTGCCAGAGGTCGCCGAGGCTTATGAATGGGCATTGGAGTATCTGGACGGCGTAGCCGACAAATTGCTATGGGTCCGGTCCGATCCCGACAAGCCTTACCACGGAATTGATCCCAATGCAGGGTATAAACCGGAATGGTTGGAGTATGCCCTTGGCATGAGGGAAACAGCAGAAGGCCTTAAGAAACGAGGTGGAGGCAAGCAACATTTTGCCGATAAGCGAGATTACATAAACAGAAAGCGGTATGTTGATCTGGTCATTGCACTTTTGGCCCAGCATGAAGGAATGCCAATTGACGACGCCTGTCAAGAGGCTGTTGTTATATTGGCAGGGTGTTTTATATTTCCAGTGCCAAAGGCTAAGGAAGAGTTTCACAAATCAATTAAGCCCCATCTTGCACCCATTAATGGTTACACGGAAGAGGATAAAAGAAAAGAGACAGTAGCGAAAGAGAAGGCCGTTAGAGACTTAGGGACTAAGTATTATGAAACTGTAAGAGATTGGTACAAGCAGTGGCCTCAATAAAGTACCACATCGTAGGGGGCTGGAACTACACCAGTTAGACCACCTTACCACACCATTTCAATGACTTACAATGCCGAGCAGAAAGCAGCCTGTTTCGGCATTTTTAATTTTATTGGAGGTATGGTTATGGAAAAGGAACGGAAGCAAGCACAGACACGGATTTTAAGGAAGCCTGAATTACTGGCCATGGTGGGATTGAGTGACCCCACCATATGGAGAATGGAGAAGGATGGCAAATTTCCCAAGCGAATACGTTTGGGCGGCAATTCCTGCGGGTGGATTTCGGACGAAGTTGATTCATGGCTTGAAGAACGGATGGCAGAGAGGGTGGCAGCATGACCCCCAATAGAAAAGCGGCTTCACCCGTTCAGGACTTAGGCACCCTGGGCGAAACCGCTTCAAAACCACACGCCAATCTTACCATAAACCCCGTAATTTCTCAAGCATGGCATACCTGCGGCAATTCATCCAAGCAGCAACAATACAGGCTTTTGGGCTATCTTCAAATCAATGGCACCTGTACCACCTTGGAGGCACGCAAGAAACTGGACATCTTGCACCCAGCTTCCCGTATTTTATCTCTTAGGAAGGCCGGCTGGCCGATTGACACGGTATGGTGCAATGACCTTACCAGTGAGGGAAAGCAACATCGTGTGGCTCGGTATGTTCTAAGCAAGGAGGCGCAGCCATGAAAAACAGCACCGCTCCTTTCAATCAAGCATTGCGGGCTATCATCAAAGCCTTGGCAATCACCTTAAATTGTCGCCTGCTATTGTCTGACCGGCATGATCGTGGGAGGGCTGAAAATGACTAAGCCGACCGTTAAATTAACAGTCGTCACCAAAGACAGCGGCCCGTTGACCAAGATTATGAGCCTGCAGGGTGGGAAATTGGTCAAGGATTCAAGCCAATGCAGGATGGACACCGGCACAGCGCAGACAGTTGAAACAACGCTCGCCGAGATGCCTACGTTCTTGCGTAGCCTGAAACCCAACCAAGCCTTAGTCCATGGCACAGCAGAAGCGGAGAAGGCTCGTATCGTCACACAGAGAGCCTTTAACAGTCAACAAGGCACGATCACCAGGACAAAGGATTGCTTCAACTGGAACGATGGCCCGGGACTTATGTTCTTCGACTATGATCCGGAGCCGGGAGCAACACCGTTGAACTCGAAACAATTAGTGGCGGCGATGGCTCAGGCTATGCCAGCGATTGCAAACATGGGCTATGTCGCCACACCGTCAACGAGTTCTTGTATCTTCGATGCAGACGGTAATGAACTGCGGGGCGTGTCCGGCCTGCATAACTATTCTATTGTAAAGAACGCAAGAGACTTACCGAGGTTCAAAGAGGCATTGTTCAAACGTTGTTGGCTATCTGGGCATGGCTCTATCAAAATATCAGCGGCAGGTGGCCAGTTGCTACGCACGATATTTGATGCCGCCGTATTCAGTCCCGAAAGGCTAGACTTTGTGGCCGGTGCAATCTGTCAGGATGGATTGATTCAGCGATTGCCAAAGCCGGTTTATGTCCCTGGCGATGTTCTGGACACGAGCCTTTGTCTCGACCTCACAGTTGAGGAAGAGGCGCAGTACAAGCAGTTGGTCATTAAAGCCAAGGAAGCAACTGCGGCAGAGGCCACCAAGATCAAGGGCTTTTATGTCAAAACCGCCATATCGAAGATTCAGGCAGCAAGGCCAGACCTGAGCGAGACACAAGCCCGTAAGATTATTGAAGCCAGTTGCAAGGGCGATCTATGGGGAGATTTCGTTCTGACTCTGGACAATGGAGACACCGCCACCGTTAACGCAATCCTGGCTAATCCTGGGCAATTCGACAAAGAAACTTTTTATGATCCGCTTGAGCCTGAGACTGGCCCTTGTAAGGCTATGTTTTACGCCAACACCGCCACCGGGAAACCTTGCTTAAATAGTATGCTCCATGGCGGTCGACAATTCTTTCTACACGCCGGGCATGTTGTTGATGAGCAGCGCGACCAGGACACCAAGCAGCCACTTATGGTCACTGATATTCATTCATTGCTGGCAATGGAGATACCGCCACGGCGTAACCTCATGGCCCCCATAATTCAAGAACAGTCTTTGAACATGATTCACGCTTGGCGTGGTGTCGGGAAAACGCATACGGCTCTTGGCATCGTCTACGCTGTGGCGGCTGGGGGGGCATTCCTGAAGTGGTCAGCAGAGTCAGCCCGGAAAACGATCTATGTTGACGGAGAAATGCCAATTTCAGCCTTGCAAGACCGCTTGGCGGCCATAGCCTTGATGAACGATACTGAGCCACCAGAAGGCTTTTTAAAGCTGATTACACCAGACTTGCAAAGTGGAGCTATGCCTGATCTTGGCACCAAGGAAGGTCAAGAGCTGGTTGATTCTGTGGTGGACCCCGACACGTCTTTAATCGTGATTGACAATCTTTCTTGTTTGGTTCGTGCTGGAGGTAAAGAAAATGATGCCGAGAGCTGGTTGTCAGTCTCAGAGTGGGCGCTACGTCACCGGGCAGCAGGCCGAAGCATTCTATTCATTCACCATTCCGGCAAGAGCGGCAACCAAAGGGGAACAAGCAAAAGGGAGGATCTTCTTGACACCGTTATTTGTTTGAAGCACCCGGCAGACTATGACCCAAGTCAAGGGGCACAATTTGAAGTCAATTTTGAAAAAGCTCGCGGATTACACGGCGATGACGTGCGACCATTCGAGGCGCGGCTGATAACTGATGACAAGGGGCGGCCCTCCTGGACGATCCGAGACGTTGAAGATTCTACTCTTGAACGCTGCGTGGAACTGTTCAAGTTGGGGCTGAAGCAAGCGGAGATTGCCGTTGAGCTGGATATCAACAAGTCCAACGTTTCGCGCGCATTACGTAAGGCCGAGCAGCAGGGGTTGATTGTCATTCAGGGCGGCGCGGCGGCCAAGAAAAGGAACAAGATTGACCGTAGCGCCGGTAACGAAGAGTGAAAAGTTGCGCGTTGCGCGTACTAGGGAACGCAACACGCAACTTTTAGCCAATCGGACACAACAACCAACGCAACAGGAGCGCAACCAATGAGCCTCAAAGCCTTAGCTGGCGCGGTATTAGAGCGCAACAAACCGCGCAACTCACCCGCAACAACTGATCAAAACCCGCGCAACTTTTCACCCGAAAAAATGCCCCAAAAGTTGCGCGATATTTCAGGGGACAGAAACCTTTCTTTCTTCACAGAACAAACCAACCCGGCGGCACCGATTACCAACCAGGCCGCCGGGTATGGATGTGGCAGGTGCGGGGGCAAGGTCTATACCCAAGTGGTAAACGGGTGGCAGTGCGACGAGTGCGCCATGGTATTTGAAATCATAGGTGGCAGCAAGGGGCCACAAACTATCACCAAGGAGCAATAACGATGAAACAACGGAAAAAAACATTATCCCCACCGGGGGATGAGCAAACGGCCACGCCATACGAACCAACACCCTTTGAGCGTGAAGCAACCGAAACCTATCTGGCTGCCCAAAAAGCAAAGATGCCCGAATTCAAAGTACGTGATGGAAAAAATGGCAGGCATGAAATATCATTGGATCATCCCGCTCCAAAATGGGGAGAGGTTACAATAATGAATGCCTGTGCCACAACATCTTACCCCTTTATGGAGGTGATTATCTGCCAGCTTTCCAATGCCATGTCAAAAGGGGAAAAGCCAGATGAGGCGGCGATAAACTTCGCCCTTGATGTTATCAAAGGGGTTAAACCTAAGGATCAGGTCGAAACACTGCTGGCGGTGCAGATGGCAGCCATTCATATGGCGACCATGACTTTTGCCCGGAGGCTTGCCCATGTGGAGACCATCACCCAACAAGACAGCGCGGAACGTGCCTTAAACAAATTGGCCAGGACTTTCACGACCCAGATGGAGACGTTGAAGCGTTACCGTACCGGAGGAGAACAGAAAGTCACCGTTCACCATGTGACGGTCAACGAAGGTGGTCAGGCGATTGTGGGCAACGTGGAACGCTTGGGCGGGGGGGAGGGGTAAGCATGGAAAATGTTTGTTACCCCATGCCACGGGTTCACTGTGGCGCAAGAACACGCAAAGGAGGCACCTGCCGCCAACCCGCCATGATGAACGGGCGGTGTAGACTTCATGGCGGCAAGAGTAAATCAGGCAAGGACCACGGGAGGTACAAGCATGGCCGCTTTACCAAGGAGGCGAAAGCGGACCGGGAGATGCTTTCGGCTCTTCTGCGGGAAGTGAAGGAATTGACAGGAATGGTGAAATTTGCTTCATGAAATTAAAAAAGGTAAAAAGAGAAAACAAGGCCGCTTTCTCTTCTGGGGGAGGCGGTTTTTTTATGACCTGGGTTATTTTCAAGCGGCGTCAAATTGGTACCCCGATTGGTACCCCGTCAAAAAAAGGCAACAAAAAAAGGGCTACAGATAGACTGTAACCCTTTGGCAACAACTTGATCTTCCAAGCAAAAAAATGGTCGGGGCGGAGGGATTCGAACTCTCGACCTCCTGCTCCCAAGGCAGGCGCGCTAACCAGGCTGCGCTACGCCCCGAACAATTTCATTTGATGTGCTGTGTCTATTAGCATTATTGATGAGGTCGCGTCAATGAATTTTTCAATTCTGTTGTTGATAGTCTCGAAAAGGGCATGGAATAGCAGATCCAGCAACCGTGCCGTGGGATGAGGTTTTATCTTTATAGTATGCAGTTTGGGTCAAGCCGCCTGTCCGCAGGATTCCGGACTTTTTGAAATCTGTGTCTATTTTATGAGACCATCATTGTTGGAAGAGTTACTCCAGAGTATTGACAGGACTTAGCGAATCGGCGTAAATACAGTATGTCTAAAAATATTATACTTATCGGTTATCGAGCTACTGGCAAGACCACTGTTGGTCAAGAGCTTGCGACCCATCTTGGTCTCCGTTTTATTGATATGGATCATGAGGTGGAACAGCGGCAGGGGCGGAGTATCAGTGAAATGGTGGCTGATCAAGGTTGGTCTTATTTCAGAAGACTGGAGAGGGAGTTGCTCGAGGAGCTTCTCGGCTGGCGGGATGTGGTCATCAGCACTGGCGGTGGGGTGATTCTTAATCAGGATCTCTGGCCTCGGGTAAAGGCTTCCGGGTTGGTGGTCTGGTTGACCGCCGACCGGAAAACCATTTGCCAACGGCTGCTGGGGGATGATCAGACTGCCAGTCAACGTCCTTCTCTGACTGGTAGCGATCCCTTTGCCGAGATCGCTCAGGTCCTGGCGCAAAGAGAGCCTCTGTATCGGGCCGGGAGCCATCTTGAAGTCGATACTGGTTGCTTGGGACTTGATGAGATCATTTCCTTGATCGTGAACCGTGTTCGGGAGTTATATCCGATGACTGAGGGTATAACAGGTACGACAGGGATCGACGAATAATAAGCCATCAAAGAGTGAGGCTTGATTGCTGATATGCCGAGGCATCCTTTTGCTCATCAGCCGCCTCGTTCCATCCCACCTTAAATTAAACTTCCTAAATAAGGATCTGATCATGGCAGGCAACACATTTGGCAACGTATTCCGGGTGACCACCTGGGGCGAATCTCACGGCACGGCGGTTGGCGCTATCATTGATGGCTGTCCGCCGGGAATCGCCTTGACTCCTGAGCTTATTCAGTGCGATCTTGATCGGCGTCGTCCTGGCACCGGTGGGGCGGCCAGTCCACGCCAAGAGCCGGATCGGGTGGAGATTCTTTCCGGCGTTTTCGAGAACCAGACTACCGGCACCCCGATTGCCTTGGCCATCTATAACAAGGATGCCCACAGTAAGTCCTATGATCATCTCAAGGATATCTTCCGGCCAGGCCATGGCGATATCACCTATCTGCAGAAATACGGCATTCGTGATCATCGCGGGGGCGGGCGGGCATCGGCCAGAGAGACAGCGGCTCGGGTCGCGGCAGGTGCCGTAGCCCGACTGTTGCTCGCTCAGCAGGGAGTCATTGTCACCGCTTATACCGTGGCCTTGGGCGGAATTACCATCGAAAGCCGGGATATGGCTGCGATCAGTCAGAATCGGCTTTTCTGCCCGGATAATGAAGCGGCCCAGCTCATGGAGGAGAAGATTGCCTCTACCAAGAAAGAGGGGGATACCCTGGGCGGGATTGTGGAAATCATCGCCCAGAATTGCCCACCGGGCTTGGGGGAACCGGTTTTTGATAAACTTGATGGCGAATTGGCCAGGGCTTTGATGTCTATCGGGGCGGTTAAGGGGGTTGAGATCGGCGCTGGTTTTGCTGCGGCGGCGATGACTGGATCAGAGAATAATGATCCTTTGATCCCGGACGGTTTTGCGAGCAACCGTTCCGGAGGCATCCTGGCTGGAATTTCCAATGGCGACGATATCGTCTTGAGAGTTGCAGTCAAACCAATTCCGTCCATTGCCAAGGAACAACAGAGCATCGACTTGAATCATCAGCCGGTGACTATCAAGATCGGCGGCCGCCACGATATATCGGCGATCCCTCGGATCATCCCGGTATGTGAGGCTATGGTGTGCCTGACCCTGGCAGATCACCTGCTGAGGAATAAGACGATCCGTTGACCCATGGCCGGACCTCTCACCATAAATGGCCTGGTTGAGTCGAGTGTTCGTCGTTATGCTCAGCGCCCGGCGCTGTCCATGGCCTTTGCCAAGCCGCTGTCCTATGCCGCACTTGGGGAAACGATTAACATTCTTTCGGCCGCTCTCGCCGCTAAAGGGGTGAAACGGGGGGAGAGAGTTGCGATTCTGGCAGAGAACTCTCCGAACTGGGGCGTGGCATTTTTGGCTGTAACAGCTATCGGTGCTATCGCTGTTCCTATCTTGCCTGATTTTACCGAGGGTGATGTCCGGCATATCGTGCGCGATGCCTCGGTGAGCTGGGTCTTCACCACCAAACGGCAGATTGAAAAAATTCTCGATTGCGGTAGTGATGTAATTAAAGCAATCTTCACCACCGATGATAGTGAGTTGGCCCACTTGGGCCCGGTAGAGACCTTTTCCTCGATTCTGGCATACGGGAGCCGTTTGCCTCTCGCTGGTCTTGATGCTCTGGGGCCTCTTCCCGGTGATACCGCAGTCATTATCTATACCTCAGGCACCTCCGGCCATTCCAAGGGGGTGATGCTCTCTCATGTCAATATTTGTACCAATGTCGGTTCGGCTCAGCAGATTATTGCTATTTCGCCAGGCGCGACGTTCTTGTCAATCCTGCCACTTTCCCATGCCTACGAGTTTACCTTGGGGTTTGTCTTGCCTCTGGCCCATGGCTGTCGAGTGGTGTATAGCGATAAGGCCCCGACTCCCGCAGTGATGGAGGCGATCTGCCGCCAAGAACGGCCCGAGGTGATTTGCGCAGTACCCATGATTATGGATAAAATCTATAAAAAACGAGTGCTGCCGGTGATAGATGCTAATTTTTGGTTGCGACAGTTGCAGCGTTTTCCTTGGGGGCGCAGGGTGGTCAGGCGCAAGATTGGCGCTCGGTTGGCCGATTTTTTCGGCGGCAAGCTCAAGGTAATGGCCATTGGCGGGGCCGCTCTTAATATTGAAACGGAAATCTTTCTGCGGGAAGCGCGTTTCCCTTATATGGTGGGCTATGGCATGACCGAAACGTCTCCGCTCCTCGCTGCCGGACCTTTGGCAGACCCGTCGGTCGCCATCGGATCGGTCGGGCCACCGGTGCCGGGAGTCGAGCTTCGTATTGCCGATCCTGATCCTCTGACCGGGATTGGCCAGATCATGGCGCGAGGTCACAATGTGATGCAGGGGTATTACCAAAATCCGGAACTCACTGCTGAAACCATTGATACTGACGGGTGGCTGGCAACTGGTGATCTCGGACTGTTTGATGAGCGCGGCAATCTTCACATCAAGGGACGTTCGAAGTGCGTTATTGTCCTTGCCCACGGCGAGAATGTTTACCCGGAGGTGGTGGAGGAAAAAATCAATGCCTGTATGCAGGTCGTCGAGTCGTTGGTGGTTGAACGAAATGGTCGGCTTGAGGCCCTGGTCTATCTCGACTATGATCTGGTCGATCTGGCCAAGGGAAATCAGGACGCGCAACGTCAGACGATTCAGCGCCTCCTGGCCGAGATCAAGGATACCGTTAACCGTAAGCTCCCCGGGTACTCCAGGGTGCACACTGTAAGCGAACGGACCGAGCCTTTTGTCAAGACTCCAACGTATAAGATCAAACGGTGTTTGTACCAGTAGGGAATCTATCCACGTGCGCAATGATGTCGATGTTGCTCACCCTTCCGTTGTTAATCTTTTTCACTCATAGCACAGAGCAAGGATATTATGGCACAACCAATTTTCCCCATTAACTCAATTTGGATGATTGCCCGAGAATACGGAGAACTGGCCGGTGCTGGCGGTGTGAAGGATGTGGCCATGCAGCTGAGTGTGGCGCTTTCTCGCGGTGGCCGGTCGGTCAGTGTGGTTCTGCCGATGTACGGCACGATTGACCCGGAACGATTGGGATTTATCCGGATCGGACTGGACTTCGACCTGGATATGTCCTATCCCCAAGAGGAACGGCGCGAATTTGTCTCTATCTGGTGTCGGAAGGAAGAGGTGGATATCTATTTGATCGACAGCCCTCGTTTTCGAGAAAAAAGCGGGATCTATACCTATACGGCCCTTGACGAACGTCATAACCCCTTGCATCGGCAGGGAGAAGGTCATTACGACTATTTCGCCATGAATGTCTTGCATCAGAAGGCCGCCCTTTGCCTGCTGATTCAGCTTGGTATCCGACCCGATATTATCCACTGTCACGACGGTCATACCGCCTTGCTCCCGGCTCTTGCCAGAGAACAGGACGGGTTTTGTCATTACTTTAAGGAAACCGGGTTCGTGGTCACCATCCATAACGCCGGGCTCGGTTATCATCAAGAAGTCCATGATTTGCCTTTTGCCCAAGCGGTTACCGGCTTGCCTGCACGGGTCATAACCGCTAACGTGCTAAATGGGGCCTTTGATCCTTTTTTGGCAGCAGCCCATTATGCGGAGATGAACACGGTAAGCGAGAACTATGCCCGTGAGTTGCGGGAGACCGTGGATGATGCCATGACCGGTTGGCTTGGTCATCAGCTTTTGGCTCGGGGGCTGGCATTGCAGGGGATAACCAACGGCATCGATCCTGCGGAATTTAATCCCATGGATTACCAGAGGCTTGGTCTGCCTGTCGGATTTCAACTAGCAGGGGGGGGGCAAGGTGGTGAGGGTAACGGGATAGGTGAGACGTCAATTGGACTTTCCGGTAAGGTGCAGTGCAGAAAGGAACTCTGTGACGCTGTTGCCGCTAAAAGTCTAAGCGGCATCCGTCAGAGCGGCAGTCTTGATTTTCTCCCTGATCAACCCTTGGTGACCTTCATTGGTCGCTTCTCCACCCAGAAGGGGGTGGACATCATGATCGATGCGCTGAAATATCTTTTGCCGAGCGATGATGATTTCCAAATACTGATTTTAGGCTCAGGCCAAAAGGAGATTGAAGATGCCTTGGTCGCTCTGGCCAGTGATCATAGATATAAAGGGCGGGTTTGTCTCCTTAGGGGGTTTGACCCAAGTCTTGCCAACTGGGTGTATGCTGCCGGGGATTTCTTTCTCGTGCCCTCTCGCTATGAACCGTGCGGACTTACCGATTTCATCGCCCAGCTTTTTGGTAATCTGCCCATTGTTCATTATGTCGGGGGGTTGGTCAAGGTGGTGGACGGCGAGACTGGTTTCGCGTTCCACCAGCATAGCGGTCTTGCCCTGATGGAGGCTATGCAACACGCGTTTGCGGTCTACCGTTCATCGCGGGGCGCTGTTGTCGCCATGCAGCAGAAGGCTGTGGCCCTGATCCACGCGCAATACACCTGGGACAAGGTTAAGGCCCGTTATCTTGATTTGTATCATCAGGCTTTAGAGCGCCAACTGAGGGGGTAATATGGTTTTTGTTGGCTTGCCAGTAGTACTTTTATCAGTATAAGAAAAACCCCGTCAGGAACATGTGATCTTTGCTGTGGAATACGATCGGAGCAATTTTTTTGGTTTTCGGAATTTGGTGTTGGGGAAAAAATATAAGGCAGGGTCAGCAATGACTCTGCCTTATGAAGATGCCTCATAGGGATTTTAGTATGGTAAAGGAGTGCATGGTGTCATCATGCGCACCGATTGGTGGGCCATTCATGATCCGCGAGGGCAACAAGTTGCACACCCAGGCTACCAGGCTTATCGTGGTCGGACCCCAATTTGACCAAGGGGCATCCTCCACTATAGAAGGCTTTCATGGTTGAACGCACTGTTTTTGTAGGATTTTTTTTAGATTGTCTCAGGATTGATCAGGGAGATTGGCTTTGATTAACATTTCGTTGGCTTCCTGGGATCGTCCCATGCGGATCAGCAGGCTTGCCCGCATGCGCATCAATCCTTTATCCTTGGGCAGCTCCTGCAACATGGCATCGACAGCTTCCAGTGCGGGAGTGTCCTTTTCTTGCTTTGTGTGGATGCGATACCGTAGCAGATGATCAGCCAGGGAAGCTTTGGTCAGAGAAACGGCCTGTGAAAGATCCTTAAGTGCGCCGTCAAAATTTCCCTTGATATAGCGAATATCAGCACGGGCTCGCAGCAGTCCGGGGTCCTGGCTCTGTTTTTTATTTAACGCCTCCGAAATTTTGGCCTCGCCAAGATCGGTTTGATCATTGCCGGCTGCTGCATCCACAAAGGCCTGAAGAGCAGTTGCGCCTGGATCCTCGGCCGCAATAACCTCTTCAAGATCCGCAAGGGCTAGACGTTGCCAGGGGGCACCGATGATAAACAGGGCACGGGTTCGCTTGAGTGTCATGTCTCCTGGATGTTTGGCGATAGCGGCATTCAGAACAGACAGGGCCTCATAGATCAGGGCATCGTCTCCCTTGCCGGCCAGTCGAACCAGCCCTTTTGCCAGCAGAGGGCTCGACGGATCAAGTGTTTTGAGCTGAGCAAGTGATTTTTTTAAATCTCCGCTATTATCGGCTTGCAATGCCCTAGTGACTTCCGCTTCAACTGCATTGAGGGAATTAGCTGATGTGTGAAAAGGTGCGGCCAGCACCATGGAACAAATAAGGGCAACAACAATGAATCGTATCTTCATGGGATCTCTCCGGATTTATGGTTTTTTTGAACGGAATCAATGGTTTCAGACACAAGGGCCATGGATTCAACGAGACTTTTCCCGGTTTCCTGGAGCAAAAGCGCGTCGGCAACAATCGCGCTGTATTGTCCTTCAGACATGCCGCGGATAATCTCCACCTGCCGGTCAAAGGTTGTGCCTCCCCCCAGCGCAGCCAGATCTTTGTTCTGAAGACCAGGCGTGTTAATGCCGGCTCCCGTCTGAATTTTAGCATCAAAATCCTTGATCAGTTCAACAGCCTTTGCTTGGGCTTCACCGGTAATCAGGCTGCCGGCATCCATTACAGAAGCTGTAATTTTCCCAGGATTCCCAGATGGTTTTATGTTGGCGCTGCCTGTGGCTGTCGGTGTTGTCGGTGCAGCAGGTGCGGATGATCTGCTGCTTGTGTTTGCAGGTGGTGTTGATACGACTGTCTTGCGGTCTGAATTTTCCGTTAAAGTAGTATTCAGCACAGTTGCCTGGGCATTGGTCTGTGTCGACAGAAAATCAATATGGAGCTGTTCCAACTTCCAATCCCGGTTCAGGGCGGCTTGTGATCCTTTCAGGCCGCTTTCGGCATTGGCAACGGTTTTCGCCTGAATCGCAGTTTTCATGGAGTTGGCAAGGCCGTAAATTTGGAGCAGGTTGCCGGCATCTTGCAAGAGTCCCACGGCAATTGTTCCCCCGCCCTTGCCGTCACGGATCGCAATATAGGTATTGATGGGCAAGGTTTCTTTGCCAACCCCTTCCACTGCCCCTTTTATACCTTTGTCGGCATAGCCGGTGATAGAACCGGTGGCCAAGTTGTAAACCAGCAGGACTTTGCTGGCTGCCGCGGCCTGGGTGGTAAGGGTTGCGGCAGTTCCCGAGGCCAGAGTGAGCAGGCCCGCCTTACCGGCCATGGCTGTCATGCCTATCCCGCCTGTTCCAAGGCCCACGGCAAGGGTGGCGCCGACCTGAACCCGATAGGCCCCTATTTCATAGGCGGTATTGTCAAGGTCTGCCAAGGTTGCCTCCAGGCTTTGTTGAGCAAAATTCGCTTGGGTCCGGGTCTCAAAAACCGTTGACCGGAATTGCCGGACCGCGTCCAGACGTTCAAAATCCTGCAACCCGCCCTGGTTGTTAAACCCGGCAATTCTTTCTAGTTTTTCAATCAGATCAATAGCATCAGCCTGATCCGTGGTGCCGCGGATAAAGTTACGGGTCTTGATGACCTGCTCCGTGGCATCTTGTTCAGCCCTTGCCCTGGCGCTTAGATCCATGAGATTCAGGTCGGTCTGGGTAATCTTATACGGATCATAGTCGCTCAGGTCTTCCTTAACAAAAGTGGATATGCTGCCTCCTATCCGGGTCAGTTCCCGGCCCGCGGCCAGGGCAAATTCCTCTGATGCGGCAATACGGGCCTTTAAATCGGCCTGCTGTTTCTCTGTACCGTTACGCTGTTGAATGGACCGCAGTTCTGCCTCGGCTCTGTCCCGGTTGCGCAGGTGATATTCCACATCCTGTTGCAGTTGGGCCTGTTGGTCGGTTAAATCCACTTCCGCAGCAATGGTTTCCGCGACCACAGGCGCAGGTTCCACAGGCTTAAGCTCAGGTTCCACTGCGGGTGCTTCCTCTATTGGCTGTGGTTCTATAACCGGTTCGCCCTTGGCAAATGCCTCGCCTTCCTTTTTGATACCCTCTTTATACGCCTTAAGGTATGCCTCTGAATTATTTTTTGTCTCAATGTTCCATGCCAGGCTCTTCTCCAACATCTCTTTGTTCTTGCGTGCTTGATCCAATCCGGTCACGCTTCTGCGGTCGGCCACATCCTCTTGGATCAACTTGTCCAGTTCCACAGCTCTTAACTCGATCTGGCGAATCCGGTCGTCAGCGTTCTCAATGGTTGGTCGCATGGCCATGAGCCGGTCCTTGACCTCCAATAAATTGGAAAGTTTGTCACGATTTTCCTGCATGGATTTTTCATAAGCGGCCAGTTGCGGTTCATAGCTTCTTTTGACCCACTCTATCTGATTCTCTCTCTGGCTGGCCGGCTGGTTGTTGGCCCATTCAAGCAGGGCCTGATACTTGGCTTGAAGCGGATCAATTTTTTCACGCTTAAGGTATTCCATATAGCCAGGGATATTCTTTGTCGAATAGTTTACATTATTGATCCAGTAATCAATCATCTGGAGGTTAACCGGATTACCTAGCGGTGCAGCGGTTCTTATGTTGATACCGGCTTTCATGAAAAGCTCATTGTCGGTAAGTTCGGTGCGGAAATGAACCAGAGACTGCCGAATATCGATGCGCTCAGCCAGCAATTGTTCTTTTTCCTTAGAAAAAACAGCGATGCGTTCATCCAGAACAGCGATAACCCCTTCTTTATAAGCAATTTCCTCATCCCAGGCCGCGATCTCTTTCGTACGCATCTGGATGTCCTGCTCAAAGCTGCTGATGAGTTTTTCACTCCTGGAGATCTGTGCAGCCTGCTCAGGGGTGGGGCCAGTTTTCTGAACGGACGGCGGTGGCGTTACCGGCTGCGGTGGAATCACAGGTATCGGTACTGGCGGTTTTACTATCACCGGTGTCTGCCCATGAGGTATTGCTATCACCGGTGGCGGAGGGGGTGGCGGTGCATGGTGATGGGATGCCTGAACGTCGGTTAGCAGGCACAACAAAAAGAGTGTCATCGATCCTGCTAGCCATCGGAAAAAGGGTTGCAGGGGGGCGCGTTTCATGGGCGGATATCCTTTTACGGGTTAATGGGTTGCCACTATCTTTTTTTCCATGGATGCCAGTGCAGAAGTTACTATGGGTAGCCAGTCATCATCGTGTTCCTGCCCGTCTACCCATCGAACCGTATCTGGGGGTAGCTGCCGGGCCGTGCGGAGTGTCATATTGATAGGAACCACCTGGTCATTGGTGCCAAAGAGATGGCATTGGAAAAAATCTGTCATAGCAAGGGCTGCCAGCAATTCTCCATCCGGTCGAATCGTCTCAAGGGAGGATATTTGATGCACCTCAGTCCAGGCCTTCAGATCCAAAGGCGCTGCCACGGTGATAAGCCCGGCGACATCCCGTCGCTTAAGTGCCAGTTCTGCTGCCAGGATGCCTCCGCCTGAAAAACCGATCAGAATAATCTGGTGGTCTTTGATCTGTACCTGATTGATAAGATTGTTAAGTGCTGTCAGAGGTTCCCGGCCGAAGCGTTGATCGGTCCAATGATGAATGGAACAGTGTGCCGTTTGTTCAACGGAAAGATACTGGCAGGGCCGGGCAAGATAGAGCAATGAACGACCCTGAGCCAGGGCTGCGGCAAGCCGTGCACCTGTGCCGGATCGGGGGGTGGGGTCAGAGGGAGGGGTTCCATCTCTGCCCCAGGCTGCTCCATCACCTTCTATAACCACCACAAGGGGGTGGCCTGCCATGCTAGGAGAGGCTTTGAGCCACCCTTGTGTTATCAGGGCCAGGTTGGCACGGGTCTCCTCCAGCCGGATAAAATCACTATCCCATGGAGGCAATCTTGGACCTTGAGTACACGCGGCAAATACCAGGCAGGCCATTGTGGTCACATGTCTTAAATCGACATCAAAACCCATAACGCATGTTGAAAGAGATTCCGTTGTTTGTCAAATCTTCTCGCAAAAGTTCAGATGTTAGGGAAAGCGTCATGGACAGTCCCTGTATTTTTTCTGATCCATAAAAGGAGCATCCCAGACCGACAGTCAGCCCATCATTATCATTAGCCGGTTGTGCTCCGCCGCCGAGAATAAATTGATCCTCGCGGTCAAGATCATTGGTGTAGGTAAGTGATAGTGACGGCATAAATGGTGCGGCCCAATATCCGATGGACCCGCCGATATTTGCCTGTACCAACTCGTTAGTTTGCCCAAGATTGACGGTACCGTTACTTTCGGTAAAGCTTGAACGTTCATCCTGATTATACATCAAGCCTGCCCTTGCAGAGGCAAACATTTGATTGAACCATTTTTGCGCGTTGAGGTTCCCCGCCACGATCCACCCATCAGAATCCTGGCTGCCGGTAACGAGAGAACCGAATTCAATGCGACGGTTTTTTGTTTCATTCCAGGCATGTCCAGCCGACACATCAACACTCAGCCAGTCGTTCACCTTAAAATTGGCATAGGGCATAAATGTAAATCCATCAGTCTGGCTGTTACCACTGTTGAAAACGGTGTCAATATCCGTGTCAGAAAAGTTCAGTGAAATACCTGCTGTAAGCTTTGAGTTTAGCTGGTAATCTGCTCCGATCGCGCCTGTGGTTGAGGATCCATCATAAGCAGTCAGTACAAAGTCATCTTCGATTTTATTGTAGCCTAGGTTGGCCCAGGTCGAAACACCCATGGTTTGCTCTCCGGCGGCCAGGCTGATAAAACCTTGTGGAAGTATTGCAGCGGAGCTGGAACCGGGAGATGGAAAATCTTTCAGGTTAAACAGCGGATTGAACCGCATGTTGATTAGTTGGCCTGCCGCTCCGGCTGTTACCCTTTGAACCGAAATAGCGGTTCTTTCTGTGCTGGCAACGTCATTGGATGTGTCCTCCTCATGAATTAAATCGTGGTGGGAGGCTAGACTCACGACAGGAAATGCCATAGGGATTGCAAGGACTGCAAAGGAGAAGATTGACTTTTTGAACATTGAGTACTCCTGGGTTTGAGGTTTATTCATGAAACTATGTGCCATAAAATTTAATGAAGTGATTTTTTTAAGTTAACAAAACCAATAGATTAAAGCCGGCAAACGATATGCCGTGTCAACAACGTTTTACTAATTATGACAGGAACTTTTTTTATATCAATAAAAACAATAAATATTTATTAAACTTTTTGAGAAATTCTGGGGGAGGAATATCAGTGTTGTTTGGTTACAGAAAAAAATGAGAGGAAAAAAAGGGTTCAAGTATTCTCTTGGCTTTTGCTGAGGCCTCTTTCAATTCTAGCGACCTGCTCCCTCAGTCGACGATCCTTGGACAGTCTCAATTTTACCCGCTCAAAAGCACTGCTAACGCTGCTGTAATTCGCTAAGTTGAAGTCTTTGCCCAGTTCAACAAGAGTTTGCCTGCAGTACTTCCTCTGTAAGTAAATGGCCACATCCCTCGGAAGATTTTCCGTCCCCCGTTTTGAATGCATAAGAGTTTCTTTTTCGAGGCCAAAGTCCTTTCTCACCAGTTCTTTGATGGTGTCACTATTCAAGGAAAGGGACCGCGACTCTGGGATCTCCGTGTTGGATCGTAAATAATGGAACTTTTCTTTGATCCACTCTTTGAAATCCGCGCAGCCCAAAATTGAGGGAACATTTTTTTTCGTATAAAATTCCTTAATTTCTTCTGGTTCCTGTCCAGCCTCAAACTCTTTATAGGCCTTGATTGCCAGATGCCTTTTTTGTGAGAACATGGCCAACAAATAATCCCGATACAACCAGTCCCAGTCCTTGGTGCGTATTCCGATGAAAGCGGCCAGGTGACCCGACATGAAAGCGGCCAGCGTTCCTGTGATTTCGGCCAGTGATGAGGATGAGCCTCGGGGTGAGGAATTTCACTTTGCCATAGACTCAGGGCAAAGGGGTCAAATCTTCTTTTGGCTTTTATGCGAACTTAAGTGTAGCAGGCGGATCAAAGTCCGGAAGAAAACAGCCCGATCAATACAGAAGCAACTGGATAAAACAGACAAGAAATATAGCAAAAGGTAACAGCAGACTTGGCCACTCTGACTCAAAAATTCCTGTCATGGTATCCTTGCGCCGATAAGATAAAAGTGCTAAATTAGATATCAAATAGCATGTCAATTTTAATGGGAGAAAATATCATGGACATAATCCTTAGCAGCATGACTGTGAGCGTCACTGAACTGAAACGGAACTTCGCGGAGATCCTCAAGCAAGCCGATGATTGCCCGGTGGCGGTGCTTAATCATAACCGACCTGAAGCCTATTTGTTACCAGCGGCTCACTATGAAAGGCTGATAACTTACCTTGAAGAACTGGAGGACGCCAAACTTGTCCGTGAGCGTGCCGATGGTCCTTTTGTCGAGGTGAGTCTCGATGAGCTATAAGCTACGTTTTCACGAACTGGCGCTGGAAGAGTGGCACAAACTTGATGGCAGTATCAGGGAACCGCTGAAGAAGAAACTAGCAGAGCGTCTCGAAAATCCGCGAGTACCCTCTGCCGCACTTTCTGGCATGACCGACTGTTACAGGATTAAGCTCAGAAGCGTTGGCTACCGTCTGGTTTATCGTGTTGATGAAGAGATTGTTTTCGTTACGGTTATCGCCGTCGGTAAGCGGGATAAGCAGAAAGTTTATGAGACGGCTCAGTCACGATTGTGACCGTCCTTTTGCCCATCGCTATCTTTAATCATGGTTATTTTTTCTAAATGAAAGATAAAGGGGTCTTGCAACCAAACAAAATTAATAAACTTACTTGCAAGACAACCCCATTTATCTCATTCTTTTCTTGTTTGTATTAAACGCATTGAGCGGACTCAGTGCCTGAGTTTGCTTCGGCTATCCTTGCAAGTTTTCGTTCCCTTCGTAGTTCTTTCTGGACTTTCTCTGCCTTGACCATGTCTTCGATCGAGCGGACAACGTCTGGTTCCGTCTTTTTGAAATGTTTCTCGTAGACGTGTTCAATGAACTCGCCGAGAGGCGCCTTCCATGTTTCTTGTTTGTTGTTGGAAAGACTACCGAAATTCTTCGGATTCAGACCAAGTTCCCTTGCCATTTGTATTTGCGCATGGGTCAACTTGAAGCACTTACGCGCATCTATCCACTTTTTGTATTTCTCTGGAATGGCCTGCTTCTTCATTTTCTTCGTACGAACTAATTATTATCCCGTTTCCGTATATCTTACGTAACCAAAGGCATGTTGCCCCCAAACGTGAGGTTTAATCAGATTTTCCTACCCGTGATGACTCTTCTTGCCCACCTGCCAGCGGTAGATCGGCTTGCGGGCCAGCGACCAGTAGCCCGGCATGAAGAGTACCGCCACGGTATAGAGTTCCAGGCGGCCGGCAAGCATGCAGAAGGTGAGGATCAATTTGGCGACAGCCGGCAGCCCCCCGAAATGCTGCGCCGGACCGACTTGTTGCAGACCAGGTCCGATATTGTTGAGCGTGGCGGCCACGGCGGTAGTTCCGGTGACGATATCGACACCAGTTGCCGTGACGCCCAGGCAGGCCAGAAAAAATACAATGGTGTAGAGGGAGAAAAATCCCAGAATGGCCACTTTCACGTCACGGGGGACCTTCACCTGTCCCACTTGGATGGTGTATACCCCTCGCGGATGGACGAGTTTGCGGAGCTGGAGCCGGGCATATTTAAAGAAGAGCAGAAAGCGAAAGACTTTGATGCCACCTCCGGTTGAGCCGGCGCAGCCACCGACGAACATGAGGGCGACCAGGAAAAACTTGCACATCGGCGGCCACTGCTCGAAGTCTGCGGTGCCGAATCCGGTGGTGGTAATGATTGACACCACTTGAAACAGGGCTGCTCGGATCTGCTGGCCTAGGCTTTGATAGACCCCGTGGAATAGATTGGCGCCTAGAATGACCACAAAGGCCAATCCGATAAACCCTAGATAGAGACGGAACTCTTCATTCTGCCAGTATATTTTTAGATTGCCGCGCAGTCCATGGTAGTGCAGGGAAAAGTTGATCCCGGCCAGGAACATGAAAACAATGATGACTGCTTCGACATAGGCGGACTGGAAATAGCCGACGCTTGAGTTATGGGTTGAAAATCCGCCGGTGGCAAGGGTTGCAAATGAGTGGCAGATGGCATCATAAAAACTCAGCCCGCCGAGCATCAGCAGCACAATTTCTACACCGGTGAAAAGGACATAAACGGTCCAGAGAATTCTTGCGGTATCCTGGATGCGAGGGGCGAGGCGGTCCTTGGTTGGTCCGGGCATCTCCGCCTGGAACATCTGCATGCCTCCGGCGCCGATGAGCGGCAGGATTGCCAGTGATAGGACAATAATACCCATGCCTCCCAGCCAGTGTGTCGTTGCTCGCCAGAAGTGAACACTTTCGGGGAGGATCTCAACCTGTCCCAGAATGGTGGAGCCGGTGGTGGTGAAACCGGACATGGACTCGAAAAAACAGTCGATAAACGAAGGGACCTTGCCGCATAGGTAGTAGGGGAACGCTCCGAGAAAAGCAAGTCCGAGCCAAGCCAGCACGACAACGGCGAAACCGTCGCGAAAGCCAAGATCTTCATCGGCAACAAACACCGCGATAAATAGGCTCCCCAGGGTTGCCCCGAAGAGGGAGCACAACAGAAAGACCCTGATCATGCCGTCATTAAAGTAGAGGCTGAAGGGAATGGGCAGCAACAAAAACAGGGAAAGGCTGATCAGCAGCTTTCCGAATAGATTTAAGACTCCTCCAATTCGCATATCTTATCCGCCCTTATTCGGCAAAAAAACTCTCTACGGCGCCGATGGCTGCCTTGGTGCAAAAAATGACCAGATTGTCATCCGGTTTGATCACGGTATTGCCGGAAGGGATAATCACGTCGCCTTTCCCGGTTTTAACGATTGCCCCAAGGATGGCGCCAGCAGGAAAGTGAAGGTCTTTAAGCGCAACGTTTTGAAACTGCTTTTTATCGGGAACCTTAAGTTCAATGACCTCGGCGTCGCTGCCCATCAGACTGGCAACGGAAACGATTTTTCCGCCGCCGCGAACAAATCGGAGAATCATATTAGCTGCCACCAGCCGAGGGCTCAAGGCCACGTCAATCCCCAATTTGCCGAGCATGGGGATGAAATCAGGTCGAGTTATTCGGGTAATGCACTTTTTTGCCCCATGATGTTTGGCTAGGAGACTTGACAAAATATTCGCCGTATCGCTATCGGTTACTGAAATTACCAGGTCTGCCTGATCGATTCCTTCATCAAGGAGGTCGCTGGCTTCAAGACCGTCACAGTTCAGCACGATGGTGTTCTTGAACTGTTCCGTTAAGTTCTCGCAACTGTCGGGATTTTTTTCCACCAAGCGGACATCAATGCCCGCCTTCTCCATTCGTTTTGCAACCAGTGAACCGATAATGCCGCCGCCGATGATGAAGACCTTGCGAGGAATTCTGCTCTCGAAATTAAAGAGCTTTTCCATCTCGGAGATGTCTTCCTTGCGGGTGGCGATATACATTTTATCTCCGGCCTCAATGCAGTCGCCGCCGCGCGGGATAATGGTCTTGGCGCCTCGGATTATAGCAACGATGACCCCTGGCAGTTTCTTTATCATTTGCAGTGAGAGCCCAACACATGGATTGCCCTGATTGACGGCATATCCGAGAACTACCACATGTCCGCCAGCAAACTCGGCGACCTCAAAGGCCTCGGAATGAATACTCATCTTCATCACTTCGTCGGCCATGGCAATGTCCGGGCTGATCAGCAGATCAATGCCGAGGGAACTCTCGCATAGCGGTAATCCTTGAGCAAAAAAATCCTCACTTCGAACTCTGGCAATTCGAGTTTTTACCCTGTACTGCTTGGAAACAATGCAGGCAATCAGGTTGACCTCATCACTGTCGGTAACTGCGATAAAGAGATCGGTATGCTGGATGCCTGCTTCTTCGAGGATGCGGACTGAAGCGCCGCTGCCATGCACCGTGAGGATATTGAGATCCTTTTCAATGCGGCGTAGCTTTGCCTTGTCGGAATCAACGAGGACAACATCTTGGCCCTCGGCGCTGAGTTTCTCACTCAAGTGGTAGCCCACCTTGCCGGCTCCAACGATCATTATTCTCAAAATATTTGCCTCCTACTGAATGGCATGACGCGGGGGATTTATTTGGGAAAATGCTATGAACTTCGAATCAATAATATGGATTCGAGAGCTTCTAAGGGACTCGGAAAATACTAATTTGCCTGGATCGCGCCCGGATCTGGGTCAGATTTGGTTGCGCCGATTGAACAAAACCGCAGGCGTAGCAGCGCTACGTCGAGGATTTTGTGATTGAGTCGCGACCAAAGATGGCCCAAAGCCGGGATGCGTTATGGTAAATTGGT
>VMSU01000138.1 GCA_013792005.1 Desulfobulbaceae bacterium | reverse complement strand
TTACAAGTGCTACCGGGCCTATGTCCGCGGCAAGATCGGCCTGTTTACCGCCCATGCCCCTGAGGTTGATGCTGAGACCAAGACGGTGTGTCTTGCCCAGGCTAAGCAATACTTTGACTTGGCGACCCGGTATGCCAGTGCTTGATTCCCTCTGTTTTCAATGTTCGCCTATTGTAGATTGGGTCAGGCCGTCAGGCCGTAACCCAACACTATGGTGGTGTGCTCAGAGTGTTGGCAGCAGGAGCTGTAATCGTGTCTGATCTTCAATTAACGGACGATGACAATTCAAGAAATCAGACTTTGTATGTGTTTTTTGGGCTGATCGCTTCGGGCAAAAGTACCCTGGCCGAGGCTTGGGCACAGAGTTTGGGGATTAACTCGTATAACTCTGATCGGGTCAGGAAGGAGTTGGCTGGCTTGGCAGTTAGCACGCAGCAAAGGGAATCTTTCAACGCTGGCATCTATACGGCAGAGTTTTCGAGGAAAACGTACGACGCACTGCTGGCTCATGCTGAGGCCGATCTCCGAGTCAGGCGCTCGGTGGTCCTTGATGGTTCGTATCAGAGCAAGGGTGAGCGGCTTCGGGTGCAGGAGATTGCTCGGACTCACGAGGCGACCGTGATATTTATCGAGTGCTGTTGTCCTGAGTCGCTCTTACAAGAGCGCATGGCCCAAAGGGCGCTCGACCCGAGGGCGGTGTCTGATGGCAGATGGGAGATCTATCTTAAACAAAAAGACCGTTTTGAACGACCGGACGAATTGGCGTCCGGAGAGTTGATCACTATTGACACTGACGCCCCGGTTGATACTTTGATTGCCCGGCTGGCAATGTTGGTGCAAAACGCCCGCGCCGAGGCTGTGACTCGGAGCGCACTACCCGCGTAGAGGATACCTTTTTTATGTATAACAGAATGTATTTGTTGAGATTTCCAAAGGAAAGCATTGATCAGCCCATCATCTACAACCTCGTTAAGCACTACGATATTGAATTTAATATCTTGAAGGCGGACATCTTTCTTCAACAGGACGGACTCATGGTGTTGGAACTCTCCGGACATAAAAAGAATGTTCAGGCGGGGATCAGTTATCTCAAGAAACAGGGTGTCTCGGTGGAGAGTCTGGCCACGGTGGTAAACCGCGATGAAGAGAAGTGCTTTCAGTGCGGGGCCTGCACCGGACTTTGTCCTACCGGCGCCTTGGCTGTTAAACGGCCAGAGATGTCCGTCCCTTTCGATCCGGAAAAATGCACCGGTTGCGGACTCTGTGTGACAGTCTGTCCGGTGCGGGCGATGTCTGTCTCCCTCGACCCCCAGTCCATCACTAGGGAGTAGTTTCCCGTCTGTTACTCCTTGCAAATATAGGCCGAGAGTTGCTCTGCAACCCATGCTGGCCTTTGCCGGTATTCGCGTACTAGCCGTTCCTCAATGTTGCTGTTAAAGGCATAGACACCGCCGGGCAGCGCTTGACGGAAGAGGTGCAGCGTTTGAGTTTCTCCATCTCCTGGTAGCGCCATATCCAGGCCATAGCCCACCAGCCAATCATTAGGAACCTGCATCCCCGCTGAAATCAGGTGCCGGGAGAGGATCTCGTTTACGGTGTTTGTCCGTGATCGACTCTTCGAAAGCATGGTTGATACCCCGATCCTGTTTACGGTAAAGCAGGGTAGGTATTCTGTTATCAGCCACGCCATGGTGTGTCCGGCATCAATAAGGTCATCGATCAGAATCACGCCGTCAAAGCCGCTGCAGTTGTTCAGTTCTTGACCCCGGCTGTCTTGGAGGGGTTGTAGAATCTGGTGTGATGCTGCGCGCGATCCGTGACTGTAACTCCTGACTTTAAGCGACCCAATCTCATAGTCAATACCTGCCGCCGGACACAGGTGTTCAAGGTGGGGCAGCAGCATCCGGAAAAAGAGTCGTGCCCCTTCCAAGACCTGGACCAAGAGCAGGCGTTGACCCATATGTCTCGTTGCTATCTGCTCGACCGTGGACAGGGCGATTCTCTCCAGGGCGGGGGATGAGACGACCCCCGCGGTGAAGAGCGGGGCGCTGCTGCCGTCAGAAAAGGAAAAGGAGAGAGGGTAGCGGAAGGCTTGGTCCTGGAAGGGTTCTTGGTTGCCGAGCAAGAGCGGGAATTCTACTGCTGTCGCCATGAGCCATCAACCGCCTGCAGCCAGGTTCCTAGGGCAGCGCTATCGGCGATCTGCAGTGCGCGGCGTTTGCCGACCAGATCGGCCGAGGTCCCTTGCTGCTTGGCAATAGCCTCATAGACTTGGCGGCGGTCAGCGTTTTCAGCATTCATTTCTGCCGTGTTGGCATTTTTGTTGCCGATAAGTTCAAGATATCCTTTGTTGTTTTCTCCTATCACCCCGGTGGCCTTCAGGGTGTTCAGGACAGGGACCCTGGCCAGCATCCTGTCCTTGATTCCATCTGCTGCCATGGCGGTGCCCACTGCCATGATCAGGACTAAAAGTATCGTCATCAGTTGTGCTAGATTTCGTCGTGTCATCTCACTCTATCTCCAATAATCAGTTTTTAGCTTCAGCGGCTTTATCAATGTCGCCAAAGAAGTTATCAAGCGCCCGGTCTACCTTGATATTGATATCAATGGTGATGTGGATTGGTTTGATTTCAATCGGGGCCAAGGCCACCTCACTTTTGGTCTCGACCTCATGGCGGGTGCAGCTGCATGTAAACAGTAACATAACGGCAGCGCAACAGATGCCCAGTCTTTGGTTGGTTTTCATGTTTCCCCTTTATTGATTCGTTGCGCGGAGCGCACAAAGCTGGTCTCTCCCTAGTCGGGGTTGATCAACGCAGTTGGTCCCGCAGGGTCTGAATTGATTTACCATAGCAAAGGAACTCATTAAAGGGAAGACGAAAATTGACGTCCAGCCTGATTGGCTGATTGATGCCTATTTCGCCGATGCTCGTGACCTTGGTGAATGTCCCCAGGCGGGAGTCGTAGCGGAAGGGTAACGGTTTGGCGGGGTGGCCGTCGAGAGACATGGCGATCACCATCTCCTCCCCTTTGCTCTCCAGGCTCAGCGACAGCCAGTTATAGGAAAAATCCTCAAGGGCTGCCGATGCGAACTGAAGTTGGTGAAATTGCGGGGTACCCGCCGGGACCCCGCCGGTGATCAAGTCGCTGGCAGCAAACCGGATACTCCCTCCATCGCCTGGAGGAGAGTACAGAAAACCTTGAGCCACCTGGATCTTACCATTGATATACTTCATTGGGAGATGACCACTGATGGTCCCTTTGCCGCTGACTTGGGGGATGCCCAACTGGGTTAAGAGTTGGGCAAGATTGAGCCGGTCGCAGAAGAGATCGCCTGCCAGATCTCGGCTGCCCGCTTGGAGGCGGAGTCCCAGTGCATGGATTGTTCCGCCGCTCCATCCTGTCTTTACCCGTTCCACGAACAGACTTTCTTCCCCATCTCGATGCAAATCCAGTTCTCCGTCAGTCAAGCGTAAATCTCCGATTGTTGCTTTTTCGAAGCTGAAGGCTGCTTGTGGGACGTTGCTCCTTAATAGGACATTAGGGAAGCTGACGGCGCCGGAAATTCCACTGACCGTTATTTTTTTTTGAGATAGGGAGAGAGCGCCATCGGTGATGTTGACTTCGCCCTTGACCTCTTGATGAAAAGTGTCTCCTCGCGCCGTAATCTTGGCGGTAAGGATTCCTGCCAAGTTGATGGCCGAACGATTCATGGATTTGGGTTGAAAGAGATTGATAAACTCTGGCCAGTTGGTGTTCTTCAGGTCCAGGGGGGGTAAGGTTAGCGAGAAATCAAACTGTGAGCCCTTATTTTTTTGATCAAGCCCTGCTGTGCCCTTTAACTCGACTTTTAGTGGAAAGTCTTTTTCGCCCTGGAAACTGCCGGTAATTTTCCCCGCAGCCAGACCTGTCTGGCGAACGCTGAGTCCCAGTGTCCCAATTTTTTGATTATGGATCGTGATTGCTTCGATACCCAGCTTGCCGATTTCCCCTGAATCGGGCGGGTTTGGCCAGCTCCAAGGCAGGTTGACGGAGAGCTGTCGGAGGGTTGCCGGGCCAGCATTGAGCGTGTCCAATGTCCCTGAGAGGGTTATTGCTCCGGCAGGGCCGGTCCCTTTTCCTTGGGCCTGGAAGTGGATCGGGCTGAGGGTTGTCTCTCTAGCCGGCAGTGAGGCGGTTATGGTCCCCTTGTTTCCTTTGCCGTTAAGGGTGGCGTTGGTTGACAGTGCCCACTGCCCTTCGGGATCAAGCGTTACATTTAATCGTCCTGATACAATAACTTCGGGGACACCGGCAAGTTCAGGTAAGAATCTGGAGAGCGCAGCCAATGGGCAGGTGTATTCAGCCTGAACAGTTAGAGCTGCCAGGTTAATTTCACCTTTAATCGTGGGCATTGGGCTGCCAGCGAGCAGTTCAGTAGAGAAAAGGAGGCGGTCAGGATGATCTTTGTTGGTTTCTAGGTGAAGTCGGAATGGGATATCGATGGTGGTGTCTGGTGTATGGACTAGGATCCGGCCATAGTCGATATCGAGATTGCGAAAGGCAAGCGGCAGGTGGAAGCCCTTGGTTTCGGTTGTTGTGGGGGGAGTGAGTGTTTTCTGATCTTTCTCCGGTACTTCCCGCAAGCGAAAACCATTTGGATTGTTGGTGAGATGGATCGTCAGTCCTGAAATTGTAACGTCATCCAGAGTTCTGGCAAGGAGCCCGGTCGGGGAGAAGGAGACTGTGATTGCCTTGGTCTCAAGGGTCTCGTTGCCTTGTTCTCCCCAAGTCACCTGGTTGAGATCCAGATGGCGCCAATCGAGGAGGCGGACATTGGCGGAAAGGTTAAAACGCTCTTTCAGTCCGAAGGGGAGGCCTTGCCGAAACAGAGTGAATCGCAAGGCTGATGGCAGGGCCAGAATTAGGAGAGCTAAAATCGCCAGTGCCATTAAAGTGCGGCCGAACCAGGTGGGCATCACTTAGGCCTTGACGCAATCCGTTTTTCGACACTGGGAAACAGGGTCATGTCGGTATGGGGCAGAAAAAGCGAAGCCACATACTGGTCGCTGAAGTGGGCGACCTCGGATAGTTCAAAGCTGGTCATCTTGCGCACCACCTCGACCACGTCCCGGCGAATGTGATTGCTTAACTCGCTCATCCTGGCCCCCATCAGCGAGCCGTTGCCAACGTATAAGACTTTTTGTGGATCAACCTCGGGCAAGAGGCCTACCGTCATGGCGCAATCAAGGTCGACATAGGAGCCAAAGGCCCCGGCCAGGATAACCTGTTCGAGGTCGGAAACCTGGAGGCCCACCTCTTCGATCAAGGTCTTGGCTCCGGCAAAGATAGCGGCCTTGGCTCGGATGAAATTATTGATATCCACCTCGTTGATAACGATATCGTGGTCGACTCCGGCATTCTCCTGCCATGCCAGCACAAACTCAGCGCCACTTTTTCCCTGGCGGAGCCGCGGGCTGGCGATGGTGTTGAATTTTCCTGCCTGATTGATCACCCCGTGTTCAAACAGGCAGGCCACGATAATCAGCAGGCCCGAGCCGCAGATGCCGATGGGAGGTTTGCCGCCCACGGTAATGTTCATCGGTTCAAAGGTCTCGGGGTTGATGCTGAAATCTTCAATGGCCCCGGAGGCTGCTCGCATCCCGTGAGTGATGCCGCCACCTTCAAAGGCCGGACCTGCGGAACAGGCGGCGCAAACCAGCCAGTCGCGGTTGCCGATGACGATTTCGGCGTTGGTGCCAATATCGATATAGAGGGTTACGAGTTCGGTGCGGTACATCCCTGAGCCCATGACTCCAGCCACGATATCACCGCCCACATAGCTTGATACCGCAGGGAACATCAGGGCCAGGGCATGGGGAGGGAGGTCAAGGCCTAAGTCCGAGGCCCTAAACGGGGGGAAAAAGGTAGATACCGGCACATAGGGGGCGCGGCGGATATTGTCTGGTTCGAGTTCCAGGAAGAGGTGCGTCATGGTGGTGTTGGCGGCAATGGTCACCGAGTTGATTTCGTCGGGGGTGATCGGGTGTCCGCTCATGCCATAGGGTAGAGTGGCTTTTGCCAGCAGATTTTTGATAATGGTGTTGATGGTGCCGATGACCAGGGCGCTCATCTGTTTGAGGCCCTCATCCTGCTCGGCATGGATGATTCGGGAGATGACGTCCTCGCCGTAGCTGATCTGGGCGTTATATTCGCCTTTTTCACTTAGGATCCGGCCGCTGTTCAAGTCAATCAACTGGCCGTAGACGGTGGTGGTGCCGATATCGATGGCCAGGCCGAAGTTGCGATTGGCCCAGCATCCGGATTGGATGTTGATGATATGGGACTTGAATTTCTCGTTGACCGGACGTCCCACTGTGACGGTGATCAGAAAATTATTTTCCCTTAAGGCCCGCCTGACTTTACGGAGGACCGGCAGGCCGGTGACCAGGCGGTGAAGATTGTATTGTTCGGCCAGGCCATGGATAATTCGTCCGACGTCGGCTCGGTTGTCCGCTTGGCTGGGGGGAGGGAGTTCCAGGCAGAGCTTTTCCACCGGCAGGACGAAGATCCCCTCCTGTTTCAGGTTTTCAACTTCGAAAACATGCATTCGCGCCCGGTGTCGTTCTGGCACTGCGGTAGCGAGGACCCCGCCGCTTAAGCCCGATTCTTGCGGGATCCTGATGATGAGATCGCCGTAGACCTCGGCAAGGCAGGCTTGGCGATAGCCGATGGCGTGATCGTTAGCCGAGAGCTTTTCGCTAGCGCCGCCTATCACCTCACCCTGCTCGACAAGGACCCGGCACTTGCCGCAGAGGCCGGCCCCGCCGCAGGAGGCGTTGATGTGGAGCCCAGCTGCCCGCGCAGCGCGGATGAGTGAGGCACCCGTTACCACGGACACTTTTCGGCCGCTGGGAAGGAAGGTGATGGTGTGTTTGGATTCCATAGGTGAAATTCTCCTTACGTTATCTCTACTTTTCCTTGGTGGCGCTGTCAAGCGTCGGCTTTACGTCAGGAACAGGAGATGTCATGTCGTGACGCAACTCAATTACTGTGACTTCCGGCGGGGAGAGGAGCCGGATGGGAGGACCCCAGGTGCCGCTGCCGCGGTTTACATAGAGTTGGCACTGCTCATCAATCGTGAGGAGTCCTGCATTTTTGACGAAAAAAAGATTGGTGAGCAGTGAAAATGGAAATATTTGACCTTTATGGGTGTGGCCAGAGAGTTGTAAGTCAAAAAGGCCGAAGCTGTCCGGGGATATCTCTGGTCTGTGCTTGAGAAGCAGGGTGAAGGTTGACTGGTCCAGGGGGGCGAGCAGGTTCTGCTCAACGGATGGGCCGGTTAGCTCAGCTGCATGGCGGCCCCGGTCATTGACCCCAGCGAGAGTAAGCAGTCCGTCGAGGTGGATGGCCTCTCCTTGCAGCAGGGTGAATCCGGCGCGTTTAGTGAAGGATAAGGAGTGTGAGATGCCGGCATAGTATTCGTGGTTGCCTGTGACCGCGTATTTGCCGTAGCGCGGTCGGATGTCGGCAAGCATCTCAGCCAGTTCTTCCATGCCGTCGAGTTGTCCATCGACCAGGTCCCCTGTGCTGACCAGGATATCCGGTCGGGCCTGGTTCACCGCCGTAAGGATTCGGCCAAGGCGGGCGCGGCCTATGATCAGCCCCAGGTGGACATCGGAAATTTGGACAATGCGGAGAGGGCTGTGGGCTGCCGCTAGTTTTGGGGTGTTGATGATCACGGTTTCAGTGTG
This sequence comes from Desulfobulbaceae bacterium, assembly GCA_013792005.1. Taxonomy (NCBI): domain Bacteria; kingdom Pseudomonadati; phylum Thermodesulfobacteriota; class Desulfobulbia; order Desulfobulbales; family Desulfobulbaceae; species Desulfobulbaceae bacterium. The sequence continues at coordinate 3,058 of VMSU01000138.1, read as the reverse complement.
GATTTGCCGGGCCTCAAAAAAACCATAGAGGCAGAGAGTGAGAGCCAGGGATGCCGGGATAAGCAGCCCTGCCAGTGGGCTAGTCAGGCGCTTGAGGGGGAGAGAGGGGCGCCACCGGGAAAGTGTTGTTGCTCCTAAGAGGCAGGTGTCGAGGATGATCCCGGAGACTACAAACAAAAAAATGAACGCCAGCCAGAGATAGCTCCAGAAGGCTAGAGGTTTGGCAAGTTCATTCAGCCCCGCCTGTTCAGCGACCCGGACCAGGATGGGTGCAAAAGGCAGTAGCAGCAGCACAAGGATAAGTATGGCTGACAGTGTTCGGGAAAGGGGGAGAGCACTGCGCAGTTTGATAAAAAAATAGAGTTGCCACAGAGAGTAGATGAAGAAAAAGAGGAGCAGGACTTTAGGCATTAAGAAACTCTTGTTTGCTGTGTTGGCGAGGGTGTTTTCATGAAATAGCGCATCATGGGGGCGCTGGTGATGCTGGTGATCAGCGCCATCACCACCAGCGCCACGAAGACCGGTTGGCTGATGATTGCTGCCTCAAAGGCCAGGCTGCCGAGAATGATTTCCATGGCTCCTCGGGCATTAAGGCCGAAGCCAATCGCCAGTGATTGTCGCCACGACATCCCGCCAATTTTGGCGCCCACTCCTGCCCCTGCCACTTTGCCGATATAGGCAAGGATGAGCACGATGGTGACTATCTGTAGGTCAAAGTGTCGGAGGAAATCTACATTCAGGCCGATGGAGACAAAAAAGAGAGGAGCGAAAAAATTAGTCACAAATTGGTGCATGATCTCACGTGCCTGCTCCCGTAGGTGGACGGAATCGCCAATGACAATTCCAGCAATGAAAGCGCCAAGGATGGCATGGACATTAATGCTTTGGGTAAAGGCGGCACACAGCAGGCAGAGTCCCAGACTGAGAGACAGGACCCCTCCCGGCCAGGAAAGGTTGGTTTCTACCCAAGGGAGAATACGGTTGATTGCAAATCGTCCAGCAATCAGCATGAAGGCTGAGAAAGCGGTAATTGACATAATTGTATGGCCAATGGTGGCAGGGCTGCCACTACCTTGTCTTGCCATCGAGAGGATGAAGGAGAAGACGAGCCAGCCCACCAGGTCATTGAAGATGGCAGCGGCGAGAATCACCATGCCGATGTCGGTTTTGAGCATATTCATATCCAAGAGGATCCTGGCAATGACTGGCAAGGCCGAAATAGAGAGCGCGGTCCCCAGAAACAGGGCGAAAATAGCATGGCTTGGCCCGTTGTTTGGGGCATTGAATAATTGTGGAAAGAACCAGGCGAGGGCGAGACCTGAGGCAAAGGGGAGAATCATGCCGCCAAGCCCGGTGGTGATGGCAATCTTCCCTTGCCGGAGGACCAGCGGCAAACGGACTTCAAGTCCGGTGACAAAGAGGAGCATGATCACGGAGAGAGAAGTGATGGTGTCCATGGCCAGGGAGAAATTGGCGTTGCTGGCGAAGGGAAAGAGTATGCTGTGGGTTGTGGGGGAGAGGTGTCCAAGGATCGTCGGGCCGAGGGCGATTCCGACCAGCAGTTCTCCCATTACCAGGGGTAAACCAAATCGTTTTCCATATTCAGATACGATGCGGGAGATGATCAGCATGGTGCTGACCGCCAGGAGCAGGGTTATCAGATCATTGTGGCTTAGTTTGGACATGAAATGGTCTCTGCGTCGTCAAGGGGAAGGGCGATTTGGAGTCGTCTGGCAGCTTCGGGAATGGACAATGAGCATGCTGCACGGCAGATCTTCCAGGATATGTTCCAGGTCGTGGGGAAAGATTCGGTCGATCAGGCCGTATCGGGTGTCGGGAGAGTTGATGGCCAGGAGGTCGGCGTGGCTGCTCTCTGCATATTGACGGATAGCATGGCCCGGTTGGCCGGGGATGGTTTTTTCCTTGATGGTGATTTTTCCGGGGGCACAGAGGCAGATCATGTCGTGAGCGTTGCTTATAGCCTCGCTGTTCATCTGCGATTTGGTCTGTAAGGCCTGGCCGGCGGTGCTGTGGTCGGCCATGGCCATGGCCAAGCCAGGTTGGTCGAGTTCGGTAACTACTGTAATCTCTTGGGCGCCAACATTTTGACCGAAATAGACGGCAGCGTTTATGGTGTGGATCGTTTTTGGGTTCTTGTCTCCGCAGATAACAAATTTACTGAACGAGGTGCCGTTGGCCTTGGGTTCGGTCAGCAAGAGCAGGGAACATTTAGCGGCTCGACTGAGTCCTCTTGCTACCGAGCCAAGATAGTAGCGAAAGAGATTTTCTCTTCGTAAGGCTCCCAGGATAAGAAGGTCTACGCCATTGACTTTGCAAAGGTTGAGTAAGGTCGGGACGGGATTGCCGTCCTGCCAGATGATTCGGGTTGCCTGGCTGGAGAGGCCTAAGCGTTGGCAGCACTCGCGCAGGGTTGTTTCGTGGTGTGGGGTTTTTCTGCCGACATGGAACAGGAGCAGGCGGGCATCACATGCTGCTGCAATGATTATGGCTTCGCCTAAAACCTCTTTCAAGCGAGGAGAAAATGCCACTGCCACTCCGATTGTCTTGAAAGGATAGGGGGGGCGTCCTTTCAATGAGGGGTTGTTCATGAAAACGCTCCTTGGTTGCAGCTGATAATGGCGCCCTGCTGACGGGGCATTTTTTCCGGTGATGAAGAAGGGTGGAGTTCTCGGCTTTGTAAAGGACTCTTTTACTTTCTACCTCAGGTTTACTTCCACTTCAAGGGGATCGTTGTTCTGCCTGGGAGCGGCGCATCTTTTTCAGTGGAATCAGATAGTCACGCCGCATGAGTTTAGGGTGTGTGGAGCATTTTTTGGAACCGAGAAATTACAAAATTACCGTTTATCTTTGCCGTCATGCCGGGATGACGAATGTTTTGAGAGTTGTAACTGTTCAGCAGTGCCACATCTGCGTTGTTATCGGCCTGCTCATGTGCGAAAAGCACACATCGCAGGCCGATGCCTAGCATCTGCGGCACTGCTGAACAGTTACGGTTCTGGGCTTCGGCACCTTTCTGGGTCAGAAGGTGGATAGTTAC
>VMSU01000137.1 GCA_013792005.1 Desulfobulbaceae bacterium | reverse complement strand
GCAAGTTACCTATCGACGAGGTCAAAACGATGCTCTCGACTGGCGCCCCGTCTTCCTCTATTCCCTGGATGGCCCCGGCTCAGGGGCTGTTTTTTGAGAAGGCATTCTATGATCGAGGTGTGCTTGACTCCTTTGTTGCGAACGTACCATTGATCCCTGCACCCAGAACCAGTGAGATAGTTTGTCATCTCTCAGGATGAGGGAGTGGCAGTTTACTTGTAGAAAGATGATTCGTAACTACACAGGTTAGCGGTAATCAGTTATCGGTTTACGGTTAAAAGAATCATGGTTAGTTGTAAATCATCGCATGATACTCAATGTCAGTGTGTCCATGGCCATTGGCAGGGCCCAATCACCGTCAACTGCCAATCGTAAACCGACAACCTGGGCAGTTATAATAATTCTTTATCCTCTTTTACTGAACAGACTACAGCCGATCCGGTTATAGTTTAACTTTCAAAAATCTGAACAGTGTCCTGGAGTGTTGACTATGTGTCGTATGATCGCGTCACTGGCCATCGTGGCTATTTTAGTGATACCTGCCCTGGTCAGGGCTGATGCTGTCCTTGAGTTTTCTGCCCAGGGAGAGGTCAAGGGCGAGGGTGTCATCCAAACTATGTCCGTCAAGGATGGCAGGATTTTGGTCAGAGGGTCGGGGAGCAGCAAGCATCTTGATTATCTGTTTGATCGATGGGCTCAGAATTTAATGGTGATTGACCACCGAAAGCGCACGATTAAGATGGTGGATGAGGAACAGGTTGATCGTCTGAACCAGCAGGCCAGTACTGTGCAGCCATTGGTCCAGGGATTGGCGGATCAGGTTGCCAAGCTCTCTCCTGAGGAACGTCAGAAGTGGCAAGATCTTTTGGGGGGGAGTGTCTCCTTGGATAAGATTGCTCAGGCGGCTCAGCCACCCCCAGCAACTACCCTGATGTCGGCAGGTCAAGATAAGGAGGTGGCTGGAATCCGATGCAAGCCGATGCGGATCATGCAGGGGACGACGGGCATGGCTGATCTCTGTCTGGCCGATCATGCCGCCATTCAGATTCCGGACAGTGATTTTGCAACCATTCGGGTCTTGTTGACTTTTTATGAACGGCTTGCGAGGAGGAGCCAGCGGGTGGCTCGTCAGTTTGGCGTAATTATCCCCATGATTTCAGTACGGGAAGTAACAGGGGTGCCTATCGAGTTGCGGGACCTGTCTCGGGATGATGGTGGTTCGGTGACGCTTCGCAGTATTTCTACTACCGCAGTATTGCCAGATATAATTCAAGTTCCGGCGGGCTATGATACCGAGCCGCTCACGCCCTGGCAGTAAGAATATTCACCAAGGGGAACTACTCAAGATGACGGTGATCGGTTTACGGGTAACAGAATTAACGTTAGTCATGAATCATCGCTTGATACATGATATCAGTGAGTGATCAGCTATTAGCAGGGGTGCTAACCATCAACTGGCAACCGCAAAACCGAATTACCACTAAGGGCAACAAAAGTCAGACCAGAGTATCAAGTTACAAGGTCGAGTAACATCTTCGTGGCAACCACTAAGAGAAGGATGGCAAAAATCCGCTTGAGTTTTTTTACTGGCAGGCTGTGGGCCAGACGGACACCTACAGGGGCGGTGATAACACTGGCTAGGACGATTCCTGCCAAGGCGGGCAGGTAGATGTATCCGATTGAAAAAGGTGGCAGCTCCGTTGCCGAGATGCCATTGACCAGATAGCCCAGTGTCCCGGAGACGGCGATGGGAAATCCTATTGCCGCCGAGGTTCCTATTGCCTGATGCAGTCCAAGATTGCTCCAGAGCAGAAATGGTACTGACATGGTTCCTCCGCCGATTCCCACAAGGCTGGACAGTATCCCTATCCCTCCCCCAACTGCCGATATTCCCACTATTCCCGGTAACTCCCGCCCTGCCTTTGGTTTGCTGCCCATCAACATTTGGGTGACGACGTAATAGAGAAAAATCACCAGAAACCCCTTCAGGAAGTTAGTCGACAGGCGGGCGGCTACGCATGAACCGAGAAAGGTTCCGGTGAGGATACCTGGCACGATGCGCCTGACTGCAGTCCAATGGACCGCCCCTCGTTTGTGATGCGCCAGGAAGCTCGATATCGAAGTGAAGATGATGCTGGCCATGGAAGTGCCTAATGCCAGATGCATGATTACTTCATGGGGGAGGCGCTGGCTGCTGAAACAAAAAATCAGCATCGGGACGATGACCAACCCTCCGCCGATGCCGAGCAGACCGGCGAGGACTCCGGCTACTGCGCCTACCGCCAGGTAGGTTAGAATGATTATGGTCATGGCGTGACTTCGGATGGCGATGATCAGTTATCGGTTTGCGGTTGAAAGGATCATGCTCATTGAGCCGTCAACTGGTATTGTTTGCTCAGACTTTCTGACGTCCAACATATTGGCACAAAGCCACGACTTGGAAATTTTGAACTTTTAAAAAATGTGATTTTCCGCGGGAATCTACAGCCATCTGTCGAAACAGGCAAGAGTAATGATCTAAGGGAATTGGGGCAATGCCCCTTTTAAGACCAGAATCGTGATGGCCGTGGAGAAGGGTGGGGAATGGGCGAGGCGTACCCGGCCTCGTCCAATTCCGCCAAAATGGCAGTAATAATTTTGTCAACGCTGCCATTAACCGAGTCCGAGAGGACGATGCCGGTTGTCATAGATTCCGGCTCTATTCCGAACAGGATCATCCGCTTGGGGATCTGATCGGTGAGGATGCCTGCTGCCAGCAGGTCGGAGAGGCCGATCTGATGGGGCGAGATTCGCGACATGAAGCGTTTGGGCACATCTTCATCCTCGACCCGGAACACCGTGCCCGGCGTAAGGTCCGCTCGCATGGCGTCAATAACAATCAGGAGGTCACGGCCTTCAATGTATCGGAGCAGTTCGATGCCGGCTGTGCCTCCGTCCAGAACCATTATCTCCTCGGGGAAAGCGTAGCGGTTTTCCAGTTCCTCTACGACTCTGATGCCGACACCTTCGTCGCCTAAAAGGATATTGCCAACTCCGAGGATGAGAGCGTTCATCATTGCTCAGAGAACCTTGATCCGTTTGATCTCATTCCGCTTTTTGTCCACCAGGTGGACAGCGCAGGCGAGGCAAGGATCAAAGGAGTGGACTGTCCGCAAGATTTCAAGTGGCTTGTCCGGATCGGCCACCGGAGTGCCAATTAAAGCCGATTCGTAAGGACCCATGGCATCTTTGTCGTTCCGGGGCGCGGCGTTCCAGGTCGAGGGGACAATGGCCTGATAGTTCTTGATCTTACCGTCCTCAATCACAATCCAATGCGACAGCGTGCCGCGCGGGGCCTCATGGAAGCCAACTCCCTGTTGGATGCCCTTGGGAAACTCCGGTTTATTAAAGGTGGTGTAGTCTCCTCTGCCGATATTGTCGATCAGTAACTGCCATTGATGTTTAAGGCTCTCATAGAGGGCGGCGCATCGGACGACGCGGGCAGCATGGCGGCCGATAGTCGAATGCAGGGCCTCGATACCGACTTTAGCGCCAGCAAGAGAACTGACCAGGTCGAGGACCTTGGTGGTGTACTTGATGGTGGGTTGGTGGCCGGATGCGTACATGCAGAGGACGTTGGCCAAAGGGCCGACTTGAGCCGGTTCGCCCTTGAACGTCGGGGCCTTGACCCAGGAGTATTTGCCATTGTCCTGGAATTCGGTATGGTTGGGTGCGGTCTCCTCCTCCCAGGGATGACGGTCCCAATCGCCATTGTACCAGGCGTGCTTGATGCTCTCCTTGATGGAGGTCTTGAACATCTCATCCTGGAAACTCTTGATCGGCACGAATTTACTGATATCGCCGCCGGGGATATAACCGCCGGGCAGGTCGAAGATTTGGCCTTTGGTGTCCATCGGCATATCCGGCACAGAGAGGTAATTGGTGACGCCGGCGCCGATCTGGGTCCAGTCGGCATAGAATGCGCCTACCGCTGCGACATCAATGAGGTAAACGTTCTCCACGAAGTCTCCGACATCATCGATCAGCTTCTTGATATGGAGCAGTTTCTCGATGGACAGGGTTGATTGACTATTTGGGTTAATCGGGTTACTGACTCCTCCTACGGCCAGATTCTGGATGTGCGGGGTCTTGCTGCCCAGGATAGCGACGACCTTGTTGATCTCTCGCTGATATTCCAGGGCCTGCAGGTAATGGACAGCGGCGATAAGGTTGACTTCCGGCGCCAGCTTCATGGCCGAATGGCCCCAATAGCCGCTGCTGTAGACACCGAGTTGGCCGGAGTTGACCAGGGCCTTGAGTCTATCTTGAGCGGCCTTGAATTCAGTGATGCTATTCCGCTTCCAGGGCGAGAGTTTCTGGGCCAGGTCAGAGGCGGCCTTGGGGTCGGCTTTAAGGGCAGATACCAGGTCAACCCAGTCTAGGGCCGACAGGTGATAAAAGTGAACGATATGATCTTGAATCAGGTGCGCGCCCATCATCATGTTTCTAATATATTGGGCGTTTAAAGGGACTTCAAGACCTAAGGCATTTTCGACCGAACGCACCGAAGCCAGTGCGTGGACTGTCGTTCAGACACCGCAGATGCGCTGCGCGTAGATCCATGCCTCTCTGGGGTCACGCCCCTGGAGGATCAGCTCAATCCCTCGCCACATCTGTCCGGACGACCAGGCATTGGTGACTTTGCCGCCTTCAATTTCGCAGTCGATGCGCAGGTGTCCCTCGATCCTGGTAATCGGGTCGATCGTGATTCGCTTTGTCATATTGGATCTCCTTTTATACGTTACTTATGAGTTTGATACGCTCGGTGCATGATGGGCGGAAAGGATCGGAAGCTTTTTGACGCACCACATGTATCCTAAAATCTCCAATGAAACGATGCCGAGGGTAATGAAGATTTCGGCCGCTGATGGAAAATATTGCCACCCAGTTCCAGGGTCAAAACCGGTTATGTAGGTGTTGAAGCGATAGAGACCGGCACCCAGAAGCAGGAGGGTGGCCGCGAGAAACAATAATCTGGGGGATTTGCGGTTGCCGGGGTACATGAGCAGCAGGAGCGCGCCCAGCAGGAGGGTGTTTTCCAGCAGGAACATGTTGCTGACGAAGCTGCCGTTAAAGGCCAGCGGCATATAGCCTCGGAGGTTGACATCCTCGATGCGGATTACCATAAAGAGCAGCAGGCACCAGAATGTTATCGTCGCCAGTTTGGAGAGTATCGGGGTCTCCGGGGGGAGTTTAAAAGCCACTGAACTGTAAAGAGATTCGTAAATTACGACAGCAAAGCCGATGATCAGGGCGGTGAGCAGGAAGAGCAGCGGGAGAAATCCGGTCCGCCACAGGGGGGAGAGCTTGTGTCCTGCCATCAGCATCATGGTGCCCAGTGATGACTGATGCATGGTGGGTAGTAGGATTCCCAGGGCGATAAAGACAAAAAGATATCTGTTTAATTTTTTGAGTAGTTGATCTGCTTTGACCTTTTCCAGGACGGTGGGGACAAATTCGATCCATAGCACCATGCAGTAGCACCCGATGCATAGCGCCACTTCGAACATGACCGAGTGAAGATTGGCGTGCCACGGTAAAATAATGTTATAGGCTTGCCAGTAACGGCCGATGTCGATCATCACCGAGGCGCCGGCCAGGGTGTACCCGAAGAGGCTGGTGAGCAGGGCCGGCCGCACCAAGGGATGATACTCCATCCGGTTGCAGGCATAAGTGAGGAGGGCCATGGTGTACCCGCCACAGGCAAGAGCTGTGCCGACCACCACATCCAGGGCGATCCAGATTCCCCAGGGGTAGCCGTCGTTCATGTTGCTGACCGCGCCGATGCCAAACATGAAGCGTTTGGTTGTAAAGTAGGCGCCGATCAGAAACAGGGTCAGGAAAAAGAGAAAGGGGCCGGTTAGGATTCGTCCGCCTACAGGGTGTTTAATTTCCATGGCATTATTCCTTTTTGTCGCTGTTATCGCCCTTACGGATCATGTAGACCAGGGCGCCAAGGAGCACCAGCGGATAAGCCATGCCCTTGTAGATGGCATACTGGATGCCATCGGCCAACCGGACATACCCTTCGTCCGGTAGTTCGGGGAGGCCGAGTCTAGTGAACGGGACCCCTGCGAGCAGCAACACCTGGGTTCCTCCTATCTCGTTCTCTCCGTAAAGATGGTCGATATAGCGCCCTGCCTGACGGGAGCTGGACCGGACTGAATCGCCGGGGGCAATGGCATTGAGGGGGAAGTCGCTATAGGCGCCAGGCTCAAGCCGCAGTCGTCGTTTGGCTTCTGCGATCAGGGCAGACACCGGACCAAACAACGAAGCCCCAGTGGGGCAGGAGGAGCAGCAGCCCGGGATTTTGTTTTCTTTCAGCAGGTGCGAGCAGAGTTGGCACTTGATGATTTCCGGTGTAGTCGAACTCCATTGGAATTTGGGAATATTGAAGGGGCAGGCGATCTGGCAGTAGCGGCAACCGATACAGGCGTTTTTATCGTAGGAGACAATCCCGCTGGTAGGGTCTTTGTGCAGGGCTGTCACCGGGCAGGCAGAGACACAGGAGGGGTCGATGCAGTGCATGCATTGGCGTTTGATAAAGGCATAGCCGTCTTGCTCTTGGTCTTTAGCCGCCGCTGAGCCGTTTGTGTACCGTTTGATAATATTTAAGGTGGTGGCGGACAGGTCTTGAGGGTTGTCCCAGCGACGGAAAGGGTCATCAGTCTCTTGGGGCATCTTGTTAGCGGTTTTGCACTCTACCATACAGGCTTGACAACCAATGCACAGTGTCGAGTCATAGAGAATGCCCACCGCCTCGGGGGCAAGGGCCTTTTTTTCAGTGCGAGCCAGAGCTGTGACAGGTCCGGCCGCTGCCATCAGGAGCCCGCTTCCGGTGGCCTTGAGAAAGTCTCTCCGTTTGAGTTTCATGCCTAATCCTCCTTGGAAGATTGACCATCTCTTTTTGCGTTGCCGAGATTCTTCATGGCGATGGCGCTAGCCCCGATGACGGCCCCCACTGCCGCACCTGCCAGGGCGGCGCCTTGAATTGTTGCCCCGCTCGGGTGGTCTGGAGTAATCGGCGCTTGGATGGCGGACGGTGTGGGATGTTGGATCTCAGCCTGGGTAAATAGGGGCATATTAAAGCCGATGCCTTTCTCGACGCAGCCGAAACAGGGGTGGCCGGTGCCCACCGGCCAGGTGCCGCCACCAACATCGTTAAACAGGATCTCGGGGCAGTTGGCATGGGTAACAGGACCCTTGCATCCTAGTTTGTAAAGGCAATAGCCTAAGCGGTGCCCTTCGTCGCCAAATTGTTCGGCAAAGCGGCCAGCATCGAAGTGGGGCCTGCGCTCGCAGTTTTCGTGGATCAGGCGGCCATAGGCGAATTTGGGACGGCCTTGGTCGTCAAGGGAAGGAAGAGAGCCGAAGGTCAAAAAGTGGACCACTGTGGAGAGGAAATTGTACGGATTGGGAGGGCAACCGGGGATGCACACGACGGTTTTTCCCTGGAGCAGTTCTGTCGCGCCAATGGCGCCGGTGGGATTGGGGGCGGCCGAGGGGATTCCGCCCCAAGCGGCGCATGAGCCGATGGCGATGATGGCCCCGGCACGGGCGGCGGTCTCTTCCACCATGCTCATGAAGGTCTTGCCGCCGATCATACAGTAGATGCCGTTTTCTTTAATGGGAATAGCGCCTTCAATGACCAGGATGTATTTACCGGCGTTTTCCTGCATGGACTGTTTGAGCGCGGCCTCTGCCTGATGGCCGGAGCCGACGTTCAAGGTTTCGTGGTAATCGAGGGAGATGATGTCCAGGATCAGATTTTCCAGGGTGGGGTGGGACGGGCGGAGCAGGGTCTCGGTGCAGCCGGTGCATTCTTGGCCGTGCAGCCAGATAACTGGCGGACGTCGGGCTGGATTGGCGATGGCTTCAGCGATTTTGGGCGCCATACCAGTGGACAGGCCCATGGAGCTTGCCATGATCGAACAGTATTTCATGAAGTCTCGGCGGGAAATGCCGTTGAGTTGAGCCTTGATGCTTTTGAAATTGTCTGTCTTCATGTTCCCTCCCTGTGGTATTGGCAGGCGTGGTAAGTACGTTCGGTGAATCGAATCGTGTTAGTGGCGGCGCTTCTTTATGTACTGCCACGTAAGTACTATTACCTATCACGATATACCACGTAATTTTAATATGGCAATTCCTTTTTTTCTTTATAATGATCAATAATGTGGTGAATAATAGGAGTAAAGTATTTAATGATGCGCTTGTCTTTTTGGTCCTGGAATCTGGCTCTGGAGATGCTGCTGATGATTTCTGGACTTGCCTTTCCTTTGCCAGCTCTGTATTGTTGCCGGGATGTTAAGTGAGGGTTTCAAATTAAGCCTAACTTTTGTGTAACTATCCACCTTCTGACCCAGAAAGGTGCCGAAGCCCAGAACCGTAACTGTTCAGCTTCCCAACCGGGATGCCGCCGGTATTTATTATGAAAGATACAAATCGTCAGAAAATTTATCGATTTCATTTAGATATCGATAAATGATTTGTAACTTAGAAGGGGTTTTTTTGAATTGATCCCTGTGTTTTTAAGAAAATATGCAGGGCTCCGGTCGTTTATCCACTGGCGCCTGCGTGTGATCGGCGCGAGCCGTGAATATCCCCTGATGAGGTGTGTCATGGAGATTGACCGAGAGAATGGTGTGATAGTCTATCCCTGTCAGTGGTCCTACCGGGTAATTGGACAGGACCGGGACGGGGTGCGGGAGGCTGTGGAGGCCATCCTTTCTGGTCGTGAGTTTCTTTTGTTTTATTCCAAGGGGAGCACTGGTGGTAAGTATCATAGCTGGAACATCGATCTCGTTGTTCGTGATGAGGTTGAGCGCAATGAACTGTTTGCCCTGTTTAAGAGCCATCCTGCCGTTGTCATGGTGATCTGACTTTGGCTGCGGTTTATACAAGTGAATTTATTGGCTGGCGCCAGCTTGGGGCTCTCTTGGACGCGGCTGGACTTGTCGATATTCTGCCACGTTCAGGGAGAGTGTTGATCAAGCCAAACCTGGTTGCAGATCAGCCGCCGCCGATGACCACACCTGTGGGATTGATTGTTGAGATTGTCAGCTATCTGCGAGCTTTTCGTCCTGACTGTGATTGTGTTGTTGCCGATGGGTGCGGGTCATTGAAATATGATACCTGGCAGGTCTTTCGCAGTCAGGGGTATACTGCCATGGCCGAGGCCGCCGGGGTTACCCTTATCGATTTAAACGAGGCGCCGCTCAGGCGGTTGGCAAACTCCCAGTGCCGGCGCTGGCCGGTGATGTATCTGCCCGAGGTGGTGCTCGATTCCTTTCTGATCTCGGTTCCGGTGCTGAAGGCTCACTCCATGGCCGGACTGACTCTCACTATGAAAAATATGGTGGGGGCTGCGCCGCCCGCCTATTATCAGCAGGATGGCCACTGGAAGAAGGCCTCATTTCATGAGGATATCCAGAATGCTGTGTTTGACTTGAATCGTTATCGCACCCCTGACTTTACGGTGCTCGATGCCACGGTGGGGATGCCTGAGGCCCATCTGTGGGGGCCTGTTTGTGATCCGCCCAAGAATCGGTTGGCCGTAAGCGCCGATCCGGTCGCGATTGATGCCTATGGTGCGGAACTCCTTGGGGTCGATTGGCGACAGATCGGTCATATCTATATGGCCCACGGTGTTTTGGGCGAGGCTGAACCGTTGACGGTTTGCGAGGTGAAATGATATCTTTAGTCAGGTTTCCTCAATGGATGAATTAAGTGGTCGGCAGGGGGTGAGCCGGTGGCTGCCTTATGTGCAGGCCTATGCTAAGGCCTACGAGCAGGGAGTGCGATTGAGTGGTTTGTCCGGTCATGCGGCGCTTAGCACAGGCTGTGCCGGGGTAAGTGATCACGGGGTAACGACTAGAAACTGCGCTCTAACTCAGAACTGTAAGCGATTGCAGGGCACCCCAGATGCGCGAAATGGGGTGTCCTGTGATCGCTTACTACGTGTCGGCAAGTCTCCAGTGGTGGTGCTCTGCTCGCCCCACCCGGATGATGAGATGCTGACTGGCGCTTTACCCCTTAGATTGCGCCATGAGCAGGGTGCCAGAGTTGTCAACCTTGCGATAACCTTGGGCAGCGATTCTTCTCGTCAGGAGGCCCGTTGGCAGGAACTGCACGCTGCCTGTGCCGTGGTCGGGTTTGAGTGCCGACAGTTGTCGATGCCGGTGGAGTTTGATCTCAAGGCGGGTGAAGATTGTCCAGACTGGGATATTGTGGTCGAGGCCCTTGCCGTAGTTTTTAGCGAGCTAGTCCCTGATATTGTTTTATTGCCTCACGAAGAGGATCATCACCCGACCCATATCGCGACCCACCGTCTGGTGAGCGCCGCTCTGGCGATATTTACTTTGGGGGCGAATTCTGTCTTGGCAGTCGAGACAGAATTCTGGCGTCCTATGGCTGCGCCCAACCTCCTTATTGGCCTTGATGTTAGTGGCGTGGCCTGGCTGGTGGCGGCGCTGTCCTGTCACCGGGGTGAGATTGAACGAAATCCTTATCATCTGACTCAGCCCCCGCGGATGATGGATACTGTTCGCCGTGGAGCGGAGTTAGTCGAGGGGGACGGCTTGGAGGGGCGACCAGGATTCCTCTTCGGCGAGCTGTATCGAGTATCCCGCTGGCGGCAAGGGGGGATTCATAGTTTGGACTTGGCTCACGGGCGGATCGGACCAGATCAGAGTCTGGAAGCGATTATTGCGAGCAAGTAATGATGATGGCGTTGCAAAAAGCCCGATCTACTGCGTTGCAGCGCACTTTTGCTCATTCGGCACACCATATGTGTGGCCTCATTCGCAAAAGCACACTGCGCCTCGGAGTCTCTCTTCGATCGCTTACCTGTATGTCGGCCCTTTTGCTTAGCCATCCCGTGACTTTTTGCGAGACCATCAATGATGGTCAGGAACTTTATTTACTAGGTATATTAAGGGGTGAGAATGTAGATTGGAGGGAGATGGAGACAGCAAGCGCTGTCCTGCCGTTTAGTCAAAATTCCATAGCCTTTTAGCTAAACAGCCATTATGGACATTACCTTAACTACACCAGCTCTACTCTTTCCTGCGATTTCACTGTTGTTGGTGGCATATACCAATCGATTCAATACAATTGGTGGACGTGTTCGTATGCTCCATTCTCAATACAAACTTAATCAGGATGATATATTAGTTGGTCAGATAGATAGTTTGAGGAAAAGATTGTATCTGATTAGAAATATGCAGGCGTTTGGTGTTGCCAGTCTTTTCTTGTGTGTTTTGTGCCTGTTTGTGCTTTTTGCCGGAGAAATTTTTGTTGGGAAAATAATATTTAGTTTAAGCTTAATTTTGATGATGATTTCCTTAGGGTTGTCTTTTCGTGAAATTTTACTTTCAGTCAATGCGTTAGATATTGAGCTTAGTGGTATTCGAAAAAAAGACGTCATTAAGTAGGGACTTACGCTGAAGGACTTATCGCTTTTTGTAACGACACAGGTTAACGGTAATCAGTTATCGGTTTACGGTTAAAAGAATCATGGTTAGGCATAAATCATGTGACAGTTCACCAGGGGTACCGAAACTACAGGTAACCCCGGAACTGTAAACGTTCACAGTGCTGCAGATGCGCGAAAGAGGCCCGTGAGCTATACATATGGTATGCGAACCAGGCCGATGACAAAGCAGATGCGGTGCTGCTGAACGTTTACTAAATCATCGCATGATACTCAATGTCAGTGTGCCCTCAGCCATTGGCAGGACCCAATCACCGTAAACCGTAAACCGACAACCTGAGCAGTTACGAGCTTTCCTCATAAAAACTTTGATATGGTTTACCAATGACTTCCACAGAACCCACTCAAGCTAAGAAAAAAACATTTTCGCTCTTTGGTCTGATCGACTGTCCTTCCGGAACATTTTTGGGGTGTTTTTTTCAAAAATGCCTTGATACCAGTATTACCGGAAAATTAATTGGCATACTGGTGGTATCTCTTCTTGGGTTTTCCTTGCTGATTTCCTTTAACACCATCACACTTGAAAGAATTGCAGTCAGAAATCATGTCATTAAAGATGTTTTTATTCCCCAATATAAAATAAGCCAATATATCTTGCGATCAATCAATGGGTTTAAGATTTCTCTTATTCACATCCTCGCAAAACCGCAACTTTCTGAGAACGACTACGATATCCTTGCCAATGAACAACGACTTGCCGATTTGAATCTCATGGTCAACGCGTTGCAAAATGGAGGAGCAGTCCAGGATGTTGCCAAGGTCGCAAAGAGAACTCTCGATGTCTTTGTAGTTGAGGTGTCAGACGATCCTCGCATCAATGCTATTTTTGACTCTATTAAAGAAAAAGCACTTGTCTTGGAACAATCCAATCAGGCGCTGAATCAGTGTCTTTTGGGTCAATGCGATGTTGATGAAAAAGATGAACTTGTCTCTGAGTTGAATGAATCTCTTGGTGATGTGTATGGACTGCTGATTGACATGGCAGTTGAGAGTAATAAAGACCAAAATGATCAATTTAAAGAACTGGAACATATTATCAATGTCTCCAAATCTCGTTCGATTATTATCGGAATATGTATTGCTGTAATTCTAGCGATTGCTACCTTGCTGTATATTTTTATTATTGCGACTCCCTTACGGAGTATTCTGGAAAAGATTACTTTCATCGCCAGGGGGGAGGGGGATCGTTCCCAGAGAATTGAGGTCAAAAGCAATGATGAAGTTGGTCGGCTTGCTCATCAGTTGAACATCATGGTTGATAATATCTTCAGCCTCAATACATTTAAGGCGATTATTGAGGAGGAAGAATCCACTACTGAAGTTAATCTTCGTTTGGCTCGGCTCTTACAGGACCGATACCATCTGGATAAACTGTATATTTACGAGATTACCGGATCAAAAAATAACATGTCTGTGGCTTATGCCTCTAATTTTGATTACGTCTGCAGTGCCGAAATTTTTGAAGAATCAAATTTTTGTCGGGCCAAACGCACCGGCCATGCCATTTCATCCCTTGAATTCCCTGAAATCTGCAAACAGTTCCCTCATAAAGATCTTTTTGAGCATCATTGTATCCCCATGATCGCCAACGGCAAGGTCGTTGGTGTGGTCCAGTTCCTTCATGAGATTGCAAGCGCTCCGCAAAGCCGAGAAAATTTCGAGCTTCTGGTGAAAAGGGCCACTCGTTATATTCAGGAGGCAACACCGGTAATCGAGGCAAAACGTTTTGCCTCAGCCCTGCATGAGACCACCATGCGTGATCCCATGACCGACCTCTACAACAGGCGTTTCCTTGAAACGTATTCCAACACCTTGGTGGCCAGTACCGTTCGGCGCGGCGCCAGAGTTGGTATCTTGATGTGTGATATGGACTTTTTCAAGGTGGTCAATGACACCTATGGTCATGAAACTGGTGACGTTGTTCTGATTAAGACGGCAGAGGTGTTGAAGAGCTGCGTCAGGGCCTCGGATATGGTGATCCGTTACGGGGGGGAGGAGTTTATAGTTTTGCTCATTGACGTGAAGAGTACCCAAGACACCATGGCGCTGGCTGAGAAAATACGCGCAACTATGGAAGATACCGTGATTAATGTCCCTACCGGGACCTTGAAGAAGACTATAAGCATCGGCGTTAGTGAATTTCCGCAGGACACGGATGGTTTCTGGGAGGCGATTAAATTTGCCGATGTGGCCCTCTACCGGGCAAAAGAGGAAGGTCGAAACAAGGTCATCAGATTTACCGCAGACATGTGGGGACAAGAGAAATATTGATAATGTCAGCCCATTTCCACTTAAGAACGAGAATAGACCATGAATCAGATTACAAAATCATTTCCAGAAGGTATGACCCCTCTGGGCAAGACCCATTTTGCCTTTCGTTGCCACCCTGGGGTCTCCTGTTTCACCCAGTGCTGTCGCAAGCTCGAACTCTTCCTCTATCCGTATGACATTATCCGGCTCAAGAATAATTTGGGTATTGATTCTGAGACCTTTCTTAACACCTATGCCGGAGTGGTAGCGGGGAGCAACCTCTATTTCCCCTCGATCATCTTGAGGATGCGCGATAACGAGGAGCATACCTGTCCGTTTCTTGGTGAGGGTGGGGTTGGCTGCACGGTATATCCAGACCGGCCTTCTGCCTGCCGCACCTACCCTTTGGAACGGGCGGTGGATCGTTCTTCCCGTTCCGGGCGGCCTGACGAGTATTATTTTATGACCAATCATGATTACTGCCACGGTCATGAGGAGACCCAGACTCAGACGGTCACTGACTGGCTGCGCGATCAGCGCCTCCTCGATTACAATTTGATGGATGACCTCTGGGCTGAGATGGACACCCTGTTTGCCTCTAACCCCTGGCAGGGCGAGGGGGCCGCCGGGCCTCGCCAGCAGATGGCTTTCATGGTCTGCTATAATATTGATGGATTTCGGAGTCTGGTTCGGGAACAGGATTTGCTCTCCCAGTTTAAACTCAGTCGGTCCGAGGTTGCGGCCTGTGAGAACGATGACGAGGCCTTGCTCAAGTTTGGTTTCAAATGGCTGCAGATGATGCTGGTCAACCGGCCTACCCTGAAGCAGCGCAGGCGTTAACCACAGAGGAAGAAATCATGACACCTGCCCGGATCGTTGGTTGGTTGCTTGTTGCGGCTCTTGCTGCTGGAGTGGGGTGGGTGGTGTGGCAACGGATGAAGCCGAAACCGTTACAGGTGATGGTGGCCAAGGTTGAACGGGGTAATGTTCTGCAATTGGTGGCCAATACCCGTGCCGGGACGGTTAAGGCCTGCCGCCAGGCCGATCTATCTCCCGGTGTTGGCGGCCAGATTGCTACCCTGCCGGTGAAGAAGGGCGATCAGGTGAAGGAAGGGGACCTCTTGATTGAAGTTTGGAATAAGGACCTCTCTTCTCAGTTGACTCTTGCCACCAGTGAAGGGAGGGCGGCTGCGGCCCGTGCCCGCGCCCTTCTCCGGCAGTCCGAGCTTTCCCTGCGTGAGGCGGGACGAATGAAAAAGTTGCGAGCGACTGCGGCAATCTCTGTTGAAACTCTGGATCAGGCCAACACTCGCGCTGTTATTGATCAGGCCCAGTATGCCGCTGCCCTTGCCGAAGAACAGGTCATTCGTGATCGGTTGAACCTTCTGGCAGTTGAAATGGAACGAACCCGGCTTCTTGCTCCCTTTGCCGGGATTGTCGCTGAGGTAAATGGCGAGTTGAGTGAGTACGTCACCCCTTCGCCGCCCGGCATCCCCACCCCGCCCACCGTTATTCTGTTGGATACCAGCTGTTTTTATGTCAGTGCCCCCATTGATGAGGTCGATGCTGCAGCGATCACCGTAGGTATGCCGACGACCATCACCCTTGATGCCTTTGCCGCTCGTCATTTTGCCGGTCAGGTCCGGCGGATTGATCCCTATGTCCTGGATCGCGAAAAACAGGCTCGCACCGTGGAGGTCGAGGTCTCCTTCGTTACTTTAAGCGACACGGTTAATCTGCTTTCCGGGTATAGCGCTGATGTCGAAATTGTTGTCGATAGTCGGGATAAGGTGCTGTCCATACCAACACAGGCTGTGTTGGATGGGGGGCGACGGGTTTTGGTTTTCGATGCACAGTCAGCCCGAGTGCATGACCGGGCGATTGCCGTAGGTCTTGGCAACTGGCAGGTGACCGAGGTGGTAAGCGGCCTGAGCGAGGGGGAGAAGGTTGTGCTCTCAACCGACAGACCAGGGCTTAAGGACAATGTTCGAGCGGAGATCGAGGCCTCACCGTGATCTCTCTTGAAGGGGTGGAGCGGATTTTTCAGGTGGGCGAGGAGGATGTCCATGCCCTGCGTGAGGTGACCACCTCTGTCGAAGCTGGTGAGTACATTGCTATCATGGGGCCTTCCGGGTCGGGTAAGTCGACCCTGCTTAATATCCTGGGATTGCTTGATCGGCCAGACAAGGGCATCTACCGACTAGCAGGTCAAAACGTCTCCGACCTTGATGAGGATAGTCAGGCTAGGGTGCGGAGTCAGCATGTCGGCTTCGTTTTTCAGTTCTTCCATCTGGTGCCCCGATTGAGTGCTGCAGGTAATATCGAATTGCCCATGATCCTGGCTGGGATCGATCCGGCAATACGACGAGAAAAGGTGGCATTGGCCCTGGCTGCCTTTGGCTTAAGTGACCGGGCTCGGCATCTTCCCGCCCAACTCTCCGGCGGACAGCGGCAACGAGTCGCCATTGCCCGAGCCACTATTATGGATCCCCGGCTGATCCTCGCTGATGAACCTACTGGTAATCTGGATCGGGTTTCTGGCAGGGAGGTGATTGATATCCTCGAAGGTCTCAATCGCCAAGGGATCACCTTGATTATGGTTACTCACGACCAGGCCATTGGCGCCAGGGCTGGCCGACGTCTTAACATGGTCGATGGCAAGATTGTTTGAATTACTGTAACTGCTCGGGTTGTCGGTTTACAGGTGACAGTTGACGGTGAGTTATCCTTCTAATAGCTGAGCACACACTGATATCATGCGTCATACGATGAATCATGATTGGCGATGATTTTATTAACTGTAAACCGCTAACTGATTACCGTTAACCAGAGTAGTTGCAATTATGTATTCGTAATTATCTCTTAGGATCTTTGTGCTTATCGCTGACATCTTCCCTTTCGCCATCCGTGCCGCGCTCGGCAATCGTGGACGAAGCGCCCTGATGCTCCTGGCTGTAGGTATTGGAGTGACCTCGGTGATACTCTTAGTATCGCTGGGTGAGAGCGCTAGGATGTATATCAGCGATCAGTTCTCCTCCATGGGCAGTAATCTGCTGGTGATCCTGCCTGGCCGTTCAGAGACCGTGGGCGGCCCTCCTCCGTTGCTTGGCATTACTCCCCGTGATCTGACTTTGGCTGATGCCGCCTCTCTGGCCCGCATCAGCGCCATTCGGCGCGTATCTCCGATTATCGTTGGCGCAGCCCCGATATCGCGAGAGCAGAAGGAGCGCGAGGTTACGGTTTTGGGCTCGTCCAGAGAACTTTTTGCCATGCGGAGGCTTGAGTTCAGCCAAGGGGCGGTTTTTCCTGAGAGCGGAGATCGTTTTTTGCCGCTCTGTGTGCTGGGTTCCAAGGCCAAGCAGGAACTCTTTGGCAACGATAACGCCTTGGGGGAGAAGATCAGGATAGGTGATTACCGTTTTCAGATTACTGGCGTTCTTAAGCGGAAGGCCACTTCTTTGGGTGATGAGTTGGAAGATGCCGTGTTTGTCCCGGTCGGTTCTGCTCAGGCGCTGTTTAATACCTCCTCGCTCTTTCGGATTGTGGTTGAAGCGGAGAGTGAGGTGGCGATTCCTCGGGTCAAGGAGGCGGTGATTGCCGCCATTCGCGACCGTCATGACGGGGAAGATGATATCACCGTGATCACTCAGGACGCCATCCTTGCTACCTTTAATAGAATTTTCAAGACCTTGACCTTGAGTGTGGCCGGGATCGCTGCTATCAGCCTGGTGGTGTCCGGGATTATTATCATGAATGTGATGCTGGTCGCCGTATCCAGCCGCCGTGCCGAAATCGGTCTTCTTAAAGCTCTTGGTTCGTCACGGCGGCTTATCCTGACGGTTTTTCTGGCCGAGGCGGCGATGATTTCCGGGTTTGGAGCCTTGGCCGGGTTGGGAGTGGGGCTTGTCGGTATCCGGTTGTTGGCCTGGTTTTTGCCGCAATTTCCCATCGTTCTTGCGCCTTGGGCGCCTGTGCTCGGATTTAGTGTAGCGGTGATCTGCGGACTGTTGTTTGGTTTCTTGCCTGCCCGCCGTGCCGCGGCATTAGTTGCGGCCGATGCCTTGGCCCGGAGATAAGCCGATGCGTGCTGCTGACTTTCTGCTCGTTACCTTTACCTCTGTCCGTGATCAGCGGATGCGCAGCGCTCTAACAGCCTTGGGGATTGCGGTGGGGATCGGTGCGGTGGTGCTCCTTACCTCTTTAGGCGAGGGGATCCACCGTTTTGTCCTTGCCGAGTTTACTCAGTTCGGCACTAACTTGATTGCCATCAATCCCGGGAAGACGTCGACCTTTGGTGTGTCCGGGGCTGTGATCAGTAATGTCCGCCCGTTAAGCTTGGATGATGCCCAGGCCCTGGCCACCATCACCGGGGTGCGTAAGGTAGTCCCGGTGGTTCAGGGCAATGCCGCCATTGAAGGCGGTGGGCGTCAGCGTCGAGCAGCAGTCTTCGGCGTGGGGCCAGCGGTCCCTGATGTCTGGCAGCTCCCGGTTGCCGCCGGGCGGTTTCTCCCTGATGACCCTCCACGCACGGCTCGCCCCTATGTGGTGATTGGCAGTCGCCTACGTTCGGAACTTTTTGGCGACTCACCTTATTTGGGAGCGAGGCTCAGGGTGGGCGGGGAGTTGTACCGGGTGATCGGAGGGATGGAGGAAAAAGGTCAGATGTTGGGCTTTGATCTGGACGATGCGGTCTATATTCCGATAACCAAGGCCATGGCCTTGTTCAACCGGGAGAGTCTGATGGAGGTTGATCTGCTCTATGCCTCAGGATTCAGCGCTGATACGATTGCTGTTGCGGCTAGAAATCTGTTAATCAAACGTCATGGGCGGGAAGATTTTACCATTACCACCCAGGAGCAGATGCTTGAGAGTCTAAGCTCTGTGCTCGATATTCTGACCATTGCGGTCGGGGCGTTGGGTGGCATTTCTCTGGTTGTCGGTGGGGTGGGGATTTTTACTATTATGACTATTGCCGTCAACGAACGCCGATCCGAGATTGGTTTGCTCTCTGCCTTGGGCGCAAGCCGTTTGCTGATCCTTGGCCTTTTTCTAGGCGAGGCGTTGACGTTGGCAATGATTGGTGGGGTGGCAGGTCTTTTCCTCGGAGCGGGAGGTGCCTGGCTGTTAGGGAAGTTGATTCCTGCTCTGCCAAGCCACACCTCGTGGTTTTTTGTGGTGTTGGCCGAGGGCTGTGCGGCTCTGATCGGTGTGCTTGCCGGGGTGCTGCCTGCCCGTCAGGCATCGCGACTTCCTCCGGTTGAGGCCTTGCGAGCGGAGTAGGCCGTAGGATGGGTGAAGGCCGAAGGCCGCAACCCATCAGGTTCTGCTGGGCAAAGATGGGTTGCGCTGCGCTTCACCCATCCTACTTTTGATAATCTCGCAAAAAGTCACGGGATGGCTAAGCAAAAAGGCCGATATACAAGGCGCAGTGTGCTTTTGCGACGCCATCACTTTTCGTTGTTGTTTTTTTTGCCTCGGAGGATCGCTTCTGGTTGCTGTTCAAGGGTTTCTGCAAGAATCCTCATGGCTTGGGCGGCGCGGGCCATCTCTTTAAGGGCTGCCTGGAGAGTGGAGATGGTGGGGGATTGGTTATCGGTGAGGTCGCGTACCGTTTTGGCCGTTTCCGCCAGCTCCTTGCCTGCGTCGGCAAAATTTTCGATAACCGGCGCCTTCGGGTCGGTAAGGGCGCTGATGTTCATGGCCGCGATGCCGGTCTTGTCAGCCGCTGCCCCAATCTTTTTCGCCGCTGTTTGAGCGCTGGTCAGGGCCTTACGCATCTCGGCGAGGTCGGTTTGTACTTCTGCTAAGAGCGGCGGGGCCATGGAGTCAAGTTTCTGGGTCAGTGAAGTCAGGTGGACAAGGGTTGCTTCCAGACGGCTGGGGAGAGCTTGAACTTCGGGTGTCGCCAGGATTTTTTTGACTGATTCGCTGATGATCGAAACATCGGCAAAGAATTTATCTGCCGGGAATCCTTCCAGCTTGCTGGCTAGTTCATCCACCGTGGTGGGAATGGTCGGGATTTCACTGATTTCTGGTTGTTTGCTGATAAACCGGGCTGGTTTTTCGGGGTAGAAGTCAAGATCAACATAGAGCTGCCCGGTCAGCAGGCTCTGCATCCGAAGACGGGCGCGCAGGCCTCGTTCAACCAGTGCACGAATAGTGACTGGATCTCGGAGGTCCACTTGTTCCTGGGTATTGCTCTCGACCATGGACGGTTGAATCTCTATGGTCACCGCCACCATGAAGGTGCTACTCTCATGGTCGAGCCCTAAGTGAATCCGTTTCACAGTCCCTACCTTTACCCCGAGAAACACCACCGGTGCCCCTTCTTGTAGGCCTTGGCCACCTCCGTCGAAGTACATGATGTGTTGGCGCGGCTCTATAAACCATTGTCCGCCAGCCAGGAGCAGGACGGTGATTATTCCCAGGGCCATCGCCCCGATGACAAAGGCGCCGATCAGCACCGGATTGGCGTGTTTGCTCATGCTGCCCCCCGTGAGAGAAAATGACGCACCTTGGGGTCGCCTGCGTGCAGGGCTTCCTTTGGATTGCCTGTTGCGATCATGGTGCGGGTCTCGGTGTCGAGAAAGACCGAGTTGTTGCCGATGGTGAGGATGCTTGCCAGCTCGTGGGTAACGAGGATGATGGTGGAGCCAAGGCTGTCGCGTAGGGTCAGGATCAGGTCGTCGAGACGGGCGGCGGTGAGAGGATCGAGTCCGGATGACGGCTCATCAAAAACGAGAATCTCCGGGTCCAGGGCCATGGCTCGCGCCAGGCTTGCCCGTTTGCGCATGCCGCCTGAAAGCTCCATTGGGTAGAAATCTCCGAAGCCTGCAAGCCCGACCAGGGCTAGTTTGAAATCTACGATCTCTTCAATCTGTTGGGGGCTTAAGGTGGTGTATTCGCCGATCGGCAGGGCCACGTTTTCTGCAAGCGTCAGCGAGGTCCACAGGGCGCCCCCCTGGAACATGATGCCCAGACGTCGCTTGAGTCGTTCCTGGTCTTCAGTCTCTGCCGCCCAGAAGTCCTCGCCACTGTAAAGCACCATCCCTGTTGCCGGGCGCTGGAGTCCGATCAGCGCTCGCATCAGGGTTGATTTGCCGCAGCCGTTCCCGCCCATAATCACAAAAATATCCCCTTGGTTTATGGTGAAATTCAAGTCGTGCTGGACCAGGAAGTCCCCGTAAGTCATGGTCAGGTTGCGGATTTCGATATGTGGAGTTCCGTTCATGTTAAATGCCAAGCTGGTAGTAGACAATAGTCATGATGGTTGCCATGATGGTGATCAGCAAGATCCCGGTCACCACCGCCGAGGTGGCGGCAGAGCCGACTGCCTCGGCGCTGCGACCGCAATGGATACCTCTTAAGCATCCGGCATAGGCGACCATGGCCCCATAGACGCTGCCCTTGGAAAGACCGACAAAAAAGTGCTTAAGTTCAAGTGCGCGAAGGGTTTCGGTATAATACTCGAAGAAGCCGATGTCGAAAATAGTGATCGAGACCATAAGTCCGGCCAGCATGCCGACAAAGGCGGCGTAGAGGGTGAGGAGTGGCACCATCAGCATCAGGGCGATCATTCGGGGTAGGACCAGAAAGTCGATGGGAGAGATGCCCATGGTCTTGAAGGCGTCAATCTCTTCGTTGACCTGCATGGTGCCGAGTTGAGCGGCAAAGGCCGCGCCGGTACGGCCGGCGATGATGATCCCGGTCATCAGGGCCCCGACCTCTCGCACCATGCCGATGGCCACAAGATCGGCGATGAAGATCTGGGCGCCTACCATGCGCAGCTGGTCTGCCCCCAGGTAGGCGAGGATGAGGCCGACCAGTCCGCTGATGACCGAGACGATGGGCAAAGCCCGTGGTCCGACCTCTTCCACCTCCAGCCAGAGATCGCTGAGTCGAAAGCGGGAACGGCCGAGGCAGAGCCGGATGAAGGCGATGACAATCTCGCCCAGGAAGTGGAGCATTGTCGGGACGCTCTGGGCGAAGTTGAGGGTGGCGTCGCCTAGTTGGGCCAAGAGGCCAGGTTTGCCAGCGTCCCGACCGGTTGCCTTATGTTCGGGCACAGCCAAGGCGAGGGCGAGAAGTTTCTGGACCCCCGGCGGTAGTCCGTTGTTGTCAACTGCCATGCCCTGACGTTTGGCTTCCTTGGCAAGACCGGCGAGAAAAGTCAGGAGGCCGGAGTCCCAGTCGGTTAATCCTTGGGTGTTGAAGTGGAGGTGGCTACATCCGGTATCCATCTCATCCTTGAGGATGGCAAGGGATGGGAGGTGTTGGTCGAGCCGCCAGCAGCCGGAGATGGCGATCTCCAGGTCGTTGTTCGTGTCGCGATGGATAGTGAGGTCCCATGAGGTTTGGTCATGGCGAGGCGATGTGGAGTGATTTTTTGTCATTGCGTCTGCTCCCCTTGCCTTTTTTCTAGCAGAATGTAGGGATAAAGACAATGAATGTGCCGGGGAGTTGAGATGAAGGGGGAGTGTCGAGTCTTGAGCTTAACCATTTAGGTAAAGTTGAGTCTTGCTGTACCGTCACCCTCATCGAGGACCTGGCGGATTGTGCGCATGAGCAGGTCTGGCTCAACCGGCTTCTCGATAAAGGTCAAATTGAGATCCTGAAGCTCTTTTTGGGTGAAGACGTCTTCGGCATAGCCGCTCAGGATGATGGCTTTGAGGTCGGGGCGGCGCGCCCTCATTCCAAGCAAGGTTTCTTTGCCGTTTTTGCGCGGCATGATGCCATCGAGCAGCACCATGTGGATGTTGTCGCTTGAGAGGTCAAACTTTTGCACGGCGTCTTCGCCATCTTCGGCGGTGATGACGGTATAGCCCTTCATGCTGAGCCAGGTCTGGAGCCATCCGCGCAGGGCTGGATCGTCTTCGGCTACGAGAATGGTCTCAGTGCCCTGTTGGGTCTCTTCCTTCGATATCGTTTTAGTCTCGTTTTGCCGAAGGTCCGCATCGCTGATCAGCGGCAGATAGACAGTGCAGGTTGTTCCCTGGCCCGGTTGACTGGAGACAGTGATAACTCCGTGATGTTTTTTGATGATGCCGTAGACCATGGAGAGCCCGAGTCCTGTCCCTTTACCGACCTCTTTGGTGGTGAAGAATGGTTCGAACATTCGCTTGCACACGGACTCGTCCATGCCGATACCGGTATCGGTGACGGTAACTACGGCGCATGGCCCGGTTACCCCAAATCCGTTGGCCTTGACAAAGGTGTCGTCAAGGGTTGCGCATTTGGTTTCAATGCGCAGGGTCCCGCCGTTTGGCATGGCATGGCAGGCGTTGGTAGTTAAATTGATGATCACCTGGTCGATCTGGCCGGCATCGGCTGACACCATCAAGGGGGTGTCTGAGGTGGTGATCTGGATGTCGATGTCCTCCCGGACCAGGCGGCGCAGCATTTTTTGCAGAGCGGCAACCAACTCGTTCAGATTAATGGTCTTGACGGTCATCGCCTCTTTGCGGCTGAAGGAGAGGATCTGTCGGGTGATATTCGCTCCCCGTCGGACAGCCTCCAGGATATGCCCGGTATATTCCTTTATCGTGGTTTCATTTGGCTTGGCAAGCTGCAGGAGTTCGCCGTATCCTTGCACTACATTGAGCACATTGTTGAAGTCATGGGCGACACCTCCTGCCAGATGTCCGATGCCCTCCATCTTTTGGGCCTGAATCAGCTGTTCCTCTGCCCTCCTTCGCTCGGTGCTGTCGCGTACCACCTCAATACCGCCAATAATAGCCCCGGTGCCATCCCGCAGGGGGGAGGCGTTGATTTCGAAGTACCGGCGTTCACCTGTTGGTGATTCAACACAACGCTCTGAGCTGTGGACCTTGCCGTCGGCCATGGCCAAAGCCACAGGACAGCCTTGGCAGATGTTGTCTCTATGCTCATAAGCCTTGTAGCAGGTGGCCTCGAGATGATCACCGACAAAGCCTTTGTGGACCTCGTTCTGGTAAATAATGGTATAGTTTTTGTCCTGAATACTGACTCCGTCACCCATACCGGCAATGATGGCTTCAAATTTGTTTTTTTCAGCTTTCAGCGCTTCTTGGGCTTGTTTGCGCTGGGTGATGTCGAAGAAGGTCACCATTACTCCCCGGACTGTATTGTTTTCCATGATCGGATGGGACCAGTACTCCACCGCGAAGGGAGCGCCGTCGGCCCGCCAGAAGATCTCGCTGTCATTTCGAGTCGTTTGGCCGGTGCGGAAGGTGTGCAGGATCGGGCAGTGTTCTTGGAGGTAAGAGGTCCCATCGGCATGGGAGTGGTGGATCAATTCGTGAAGATTTTTTCCGAGAAGTTCGGCCTCGGAGTAGCCGAGTAACTGGCAGCAGGCGGTGTTGGAGAAGGTGCAGAGGCCTGATTCGTCAATCCCGTAGATCCCTTCGGCAGTGGAGTTTAAGAGCAGTCTGATCCGCTCTTCCTGTGTCCTGATCACTTGCTCGGCTCGCTTGCGCTCCACCAGTTCCTGGGTCAGAGAAACGGATCGCTCGACGAGACGGCTTAAGCTTTGATTGAAGGCCTCACCGATTCGGTCAAACTCGGTTACCCCGATATGTGCTACCGGCTCCTCTTTGGTCATGGAGCGCACTAAAATGTTGACTGGCTGTTGCACCTGGCGGCGGAGAATAAAGAACAGACTCACCAGCATGACTAAGGGGCCGAGGATTAGTAAGGGGAGGACGAGTGGCAACATCCGGCCTGACACTCTGTATCCTTGGTCGGTCACGATTGTCGCCACCTGCCATTCCCAGGGATGGACCTGTTCAACACGCCCGAACAGCTCTTTCTCTTGGTCCATGACTTCAATAAAATTCTGGCTGAGGTGGGAGATCAGATGATGGGTAAGATCGGGGGGGAAGGTGGTGAGCAAGGTGGAGCCGTCGGAATCGATGATAATACCGCCAACTTCCCGCTGCTTCCAGTTCAGACGAACACCTTCGACCAGTGATCGTTGATGGGCAGTCAAAACCTCCTTGTTGCCGAGTAGGCGGGCTGAGGTTAGTTCGGCAATGTGCGACTCAAAGAGTTGTCTGGTCTCAGAGGCCTGATAGTCGGCGATCAGCTGGTGGTAATCTTCGACAATATCTTTGATGATTTGTTCGCCGGCCATAAAAACGGAGAATGTCACCAGGGCGAAGGTCACACAGGTTCCGACCACCAGTCGGTATGTCAGGCAATGTCTATCGATCTTCACGCATAATCACGTTGGTAAGGCCGAGCAGGTCCTTGACAGAGTTGAGGAAGGGTTCGGTGGGCGGGGTGAATCCGTATTTGATTTCGTCGTCCCAGGTTATCATCTGCTGTCGGTCTGATTCGTTGGAGTTTGGGGCCAATTGGAGCAGGGTGTCAACGAAGAGGGTCTTGATCTCCGGTTTGGCGACAGGGGAGGCGGCAAAGGTAAAATTTGGCAGTTGCCCGGAAGTGTGGAGGGCTCGAAAGTTATCATCCTTGAATTTTGCAAAGAGGGTTTCTTTTAGCCCTGCGGCTGTCACTTGCCGTGTCAATAAAGCATTGACGATATGGTCTTGGCCTTCAAAAAAAACCGGGACAAAGGAGTTTTTGTCCAACCCGGCCTGACGCAGTATCGTGCGGGGCATGATGTGGGCAGCGGTAGAGCCTTTGAAGAACCCAAGTTTTTTGCCTTTTAGTTCGCTCAAGGAGGTAATGGAAGGGTCGGTGGTGACGATAATAGAACGATAGAAGGGGGTGTCGTTCTTGCTCAGGGCAACGAGAACAGGTTCTGCATTGCATTGCTCCATGACCCTGCCCAGCGGGACAGGGCCGAGCAGCGCCAAGGTGACCTGGCCGTTGCACAAACCATCGATAAGCGCCTTATGGGAGGAAAAGAGTTTGAGGGTCCATGGTTTGCCGGTGGAGTGCTTGAGAAAATCAATGAAGGGGGTGTATAGAGTCCAGATTTTTTCCGGGCTATAAAAGGGGATGACGGTAATCGTGTATTGGGAGTCGGATGTTTGCGGAGGCGGATCAGGGTGTGGTTCAGCCGCGGAGAGTGATCCTCTTGCGAAGATGAGGAGACAGAGGGCTAGGCAGGTAAATTGAATAATCTTATTCATGGGGTAACCGGTGAGGATAAGAAATAGGATGAATAGATTAAATGCCAGTCACTCTGGTTGTCTAGTGAGAGGCTCTGTTGGGTATCATTCATACCATACCATAAAGCGGGAGTTTGTTGAGTATTGATTGCACTGAGGATTAATAAAATCCTACGTCAAATGAGAAGGGATTGCAAGTACTATATTGTGTCTATTTAAGAGAGGGCTTGAACTGTCGATTGGCTAAAATAATCACAAATAACGAAATAATATATTTGGTAAATACTAGTCAGCGAGCGGTTGATGGGGGCAGGTGTCGGCGCTATGGTCAACGGAAAAAGTCAGTCAGGTATTTCAGGGCAGGAACAAGGATCGAAAATGCGAGCAGCCATTTGATACCGCGTGCCGGCATGAATTTTTGCAGTCGCGCCCCGCAGTACATTCCGGCACAGCCACCGAGGCCAAACAGCAAACCGAGCAGCCAGTCCGGGGCAACTGCCATTCCTGGATACCAGGGAGCGATGAGTTGATAGAAGGCGACTCCCGCAACCGAGGTGACGAAGGTACCCATCAGCGCTGCCCCGGCGACGGTGTATACTGGCAGGCCGAAGACGGTAACGAAGAAAGGGGCGATAATGGCCCCGCCGCCTATTCCGTAAACCCCGCCGACTATGCCCACTACAAAGCTGAGTGTAGAAACCCCGATGGTGGGGATGGAATAGCTTTGCCCATAAAAGTCGTAACGGATACGAGTGAGGGAGTACTCTCTGACCACCACCCTGGGTAGGTTGGCATCATCTTTTTGAAAGCGTCGGACCATAGCCTGGAACTCATCTTCCGGTGTGGTGTGACTCTGCCCTTCGGCTCCGCTCAGGGAACGGCCTTCGGCTCCGCTCAGGGGACGAGACGGGAAGAGGAGGCTCTTGACTAATCGTCCGCCGATATAGAGCAGTACCAGCCCGGCGAACAGGGTGAAGTTCTTGGGGTTTGGCAGGTAACGCACCCTGATGACGGCTCCGAGCAGCACTCCTGGCAGGGTGCCGATGATCACCACCCAGGTCAGGGGCCAGACCATTCGTCCTTCGCGGAGATAACGGTACACCCCGCTGGGGATGGCAACGATGTTGAATAGTTGATTGGTCGCGCTCACCGCCGGGCTGGTAAAGCCTAAGATGCTGACTTGGAAGGGTAAGAGCAGAAAGGCCCCTGACACCCCGCCCATGGAGGTGAACAAAGAGATGGCAAAGGCCACTAGCGGTGGCAACCAGGGGTCAACGGTGATGTTGGCTGTAGGAAAATACATGGCGGTTTGTCTGGGGGGTTTTGATCCCGTACTCTACGGGGCCTGGGTTATGGAAGCGCTTTTTTTCAGCAGGGCCAGCAGTTCGTCTGCGCCCAAGGTGCCGCTGATATCGCCACCGGCAAGCAGGCTGTCGGCAATATCGCGTTTTTGCCGGTGGAGTTTGATGATCTCTTCTTCAATACTGTCACCCATGACCAGGCGATAGATGGTCACTGGCCGGAGCTGGCCGATGCGGTGGGCACGATCCGAGGCCTGATCCTCTACGGCAGGATTCCACCAGGGATCCATGTGGATCACGTAATCGGCGGCAGTCAGGTTGAGGCCGCTGCCGCCGGCTTTCAAGCTGATCAGGAAGACATCGCCTTCGCCGGACTGGAAGGCGTTAATCCGCTTTCTGCGGGTTGCCACTGGAGTCGATCCGTCCAGATATTGATAGGATATCCCGCGTTGGTCAAGAAAGGCGGAGAGGATGGCGAGGTGGTCGACGAACTGGCTGAAGACCAGGGCCTTGTGGCGGTTGTCGCGGATGTCGTTAAGCAGATCGCCAAAGACCCTGAGTTTGGAACTCTCGATTGTGCTCTGGGGCAGGACCAGGGCCGGATTGCAGCATAACCGTCTGAGCCGCATGATCTCGGCCAAGATCCGGATGTGCTGTTGCCCTTGAGGTTCAGTATGCCCGGAAGTGAGTTTTTCCACGGCCAGGCGACGTTGAGCTTCGTATAGAGCTGCCTCTTCGGGACTCATCTCCACTCGGAGGGTAATCTCGGTGCGGGAGGGAAGTTCTTGCAGCACCTGACTCTTGAGGCGCCGCAGAATAAATGGCTGAACCAGTTTCTTGAGCCGGCCTCGGGTCTTCTTATCGTTTTCCGGCGAGCTTGAGCCCATGAAGGTGCGGCTGAAGTGTTTGAGCGAACCCAGTAGTCCGGGGTTGATGAACTCGAACAGGGTCCAGAGTTCGCCTAAGTGATTTTCCACCGGGGTGCCGGTGGTGATGAATTTAAAGCGGCCTTGCAAGCTCATAGCGGCCTTGGAGCGTTTAGTGTTCATGTTCTTGATCGCCTGGGCCTCATCAAGCACAATGGTCTGCCACTGGACTTGACTGAGTTTTTCCGCCTCGCTTTGCAATAGCCCGTAAGAGCAGACCATCAGGTCAAAGGGTTGGAGGCTGTCCAGGGCCTGTTGGCGGTCTCCTTGCCCGAAGGGGATGACGTTCAAGGTGGGGGCAAAACGTTGGGCCTCGTCCTGCCAGTTCATCAGCACCGATAGCGGCGCTATTACCAGAGTTGGTCCTTCCGTCGCCAGGCGGAGGATGGCGGCCAGGGCTT
The DNA here is from genome assembly GCA_013792005.1 of Desulfobulbaceae bacterium. Classification (NCBI taxonomy): domain Bacteria; kingdom Pseudomonadati; phylum Thermodesulfobacteriota; class Desulfobulbia; order Desulfobulbales; family Desulfobulbaceae; species Desulfobulbaceae bacterium. Next base: position 20,085 of record VMSU01000137.1, on the reverse strand, counting down.
GGATGGTTTTGCCTAAGCCCATGTCGTCTGCGAGACAGGCGCCAACTCCCCAATGGGCCAATTGGGAGAGCCAGGTGAACCCGGTGACTTGGTAATCGCGCAGTTCAGCCTGGAGGGTGGAGGGTACGGCAGGGGTGATGCTTTTATTGAAACGTTCCAGATGTTTTTTCCAGTGACGGTCAGTCTTGATCTCGCCTAAGTCCTGATCCAGATCCTCCATGGCCAGGGCGGCAAGAGGCGAAAACCGAACTCCGTCGCCATGCTTTTCGCTGTAGTCGCGGAGTGCCTCCAGCCGGGCTTTGAACTCCTTGGTCAGGGCCAGAAAACTGCCGTCATCCAGTTTGACGAATCGGCCCTTGGTCTGATCGAGAAGGCCTAAAAGCTGCTGTAGGGAGACGACCCCGGCATCATCAAAGGTAAGTGAGCCACTGGCCTTGAACCAGTCCCGGTCCTGCTTGATCGACAGGGAGAGCGATGAGGCGCTGGCGCGGCCTCTGATCTTAAGGCTTTCGCCTTGGGGCCATTCTACCACCGCCATCTCGCCTGCGTCACGGAGTTCGAGCAGGAGATCCAGGCTGTCTTCCGGGGCGGGTATCAGGTACTCGCCGTTTTCCTCCTCCTGGCGGCTTAAGCTCGGGCAGGCAGCGATAAGTTGAGTGGCCAAGGCCTTCTCCTGGGTCAGATCTCGAGCCGCGTACAGTTTTTCACCTGCCACCTCGGCAAAGACCTTCTGCCCGCCGACTCCTGGTTTGTACCACATGTCGGCCTCGGCCAGGGGCTTGATCAGGAACTCGGCCTTCAACCCGTCTTGGAAGGGCAGAAGGTGGATATGAGGTCTCGGGTCGGCCTCGACCTCACGGGACCCGGCAGTCCCGCCTTCAAGGTCGGAGTGAACGGTGATCATCGATGACAGGGCGGCAATCGCTTGATTGGTAAGCTGTTCTGCCTGAGTCGGCACTTTGAGTCCTTTTTGCAGGATTGTGGCGATGGTCAGATGGTGGGCCGAAAAACGCACCAGTTTGAAGCGGGTGGGGGTTTCCTTGATCATTTGGTAGTTGGCGCTGTCCTTGTCCGGGAAGGGAACCATTCGCACCTCGATCCCTTTTTTACCGCGGGTGACCACTAGCTCGGGTTCTCCCTGGACCAGGTCAATTTGGACATCTGAATGATCCAGGAAGATCAGTGGATGGCCCACCAGCGCAGTAAGCGCGGTCTCCATGTTAAACCGGTGATATTCTCGGGTGTAATAGGTATAGTAGTCCCTTTCGTACCCACTTTTGATAGTGGCGCAGATGTTTCTGTCCTGGCTGGTGAGGCCTTCCATGGTCGAGGCGGTCTCGGCCAGTTTTTTTATAGCCACCGCCCTCCCTCCCGACCACTTGCCATTCTTGTTCAGACGTTGCAGTCGCGGAGAGATGTCGCAGTAGCCGTGTTTGGTATCATGACTGAAAAGCCAGATCAGACGCTCGGTTGTGTTGGTAGTGAGGTCTGATTTCTGACCCTTACCACCTGTCGGCAGATTGATCAGGGCTTGAAGCCGCCGTTCCCACGGGTCTACTTGACGGATGGTGTCGATGATGGAGACCAGGCCGTATTGCTTGCGGAGGGATTCGGCCAATTGGTGGTTGGTGTCCGGATCGACATCGAGTCTGGCTAAGAGTTCGGCGGTCTCCATGGTCATCCAGATGTGACCGGCTTGTTTCGCCCGATCCCGCAAGGAGATCAGCATATCTTGCCAGCGGGTGCGGCAGTAATTTTGATCCTGCCAGAAATTGGTCAGGGCTTTGATCAGGGTGCTGAGCGGACTTAAGCCTTCAATGGTGTTGATGGCGCTCTGGATCATGGTTTTGGGCGGGGAAGTGAACGTGGATCCTCTGACTATGCTGATAATCTCTCTCAAGGCAAGGCTGTAGTGATGGAGCGGGTGGTGCTTGAGGGATTCGATGATGCCGATCTGTTTTTCTGCCAGGGCGAGGTTGTCTGAGTTGCCAGACCTGATCAGTGACAGAATGAAAAAAATGCCTGAGGCGTCATCGAAGAAGGTTTTTCTCTTGCCGGTAAGTTTCTGGAACGCTTTCAGGTCTTTACTGAACAGGGTGATGGCTTCCTGGTCATGGCCGGTCAAGGTCTGATGCCAGCCAAGCAGGCCCAGGCGTATATCCTGGTCGGACTCGGGGATGGCATCGAAGTGTTTTCTCCCCTCCTGCCACAGCCCCCAGTGGGTCAGATAATAGGCGAGGAGGTTGTCTGCGTTGACTGAGAATTCTCCCTGCCAGGGAGCGGAACGCAGGAAGTCGAAGATCTCTTGCGCTGGGTGAAAGTGAATGGTGGCCGAGTGGATCAGATATCCGACAACTGATACCTGGATCGGTTGGGGAAAGAGGGAGATGTATTCGCCCTCGAAAGGAAGAGTGAAGAGGGTGAAAAACGGGTGCTCCTGTTGGCACTTTTCTCGGAATTCATAATCACCTCGTTCCAATATTTGATTAATGGCAGGCCAGCTATTGCCCTTGAACATACAGTAACGGAGGTGCCTGAGAAAACGTGGGTAGCTTCCGAACGGGGCCCAGGAATTTTTTAGCGGGGTGATACGGAGCAGTTCTTCTGCCATGGGCACAAAGGCGCCGCTCTTCATGGCGTGTTTGACAGCAAAGGTCATGAGTGCTGGTGAGCATGAGGTTCTGTTCTTGTTGACTATCTTCACCAGCCCTTGTCTGTTCAAGGAGTCGATGGTGACCGGCAGAGATTTACGGTCACCGATGCTGTTATTTGCGTCTTTGATGCCGATTTGGTACAGGCAATCGATGATGGTGTTGTTGTCTAAGGGCTCTATGGCGGTGGCCAGCAGCTGGAGGAGGGCCTGCGAAGGGGCAGGGAGTTGGTTGTAGAGAGCGGTGAGATCAGACATTGGGCCTCGGTGAATACGGTGTTTATTAATGATGAAAAGGTAGCATCTAATTACACAGGGTCACGGTAATCAGTCATTGGCAGGACCTAATCACCGTCAACTGTCAACCGTAAACCGTAAACCGATAACCTGAGCAGTTACGGTGGTTTTATATTTACCGGGAGCACAATTTTTGTCGAGGAAAATTAGTAGCGGAATTAGGTCTCACATCTGGTTGTCTGAGGATGTTTTTTTGTCTTTACTCTCGGGGTTGATTCGTCCAAAGGATGAATTGCAGGATGTGCCGTCTCGTCAATGTAATTATGTATAAAGTGTGGTAGAATATGCCAATTCTGTATCCCTTGCGTTGTAAATGTGTGCTGTGTGTCAGGGGTGAGAGGCAAATGAATAAAGGAGGTCCGAGATAATGGATTGGGAAGCGGCTTTTTTTCAGCAGTATCAGGATGCCTGTGTCGGCAGACTGTTGCGCGGCATCATTCACAATATTAACGGAGCAAATCAGGCATTTTCTCTGCAGGCCGCGTTGTTTAGCAGTATGTTTGCTCAGGCTGAAAAACTGCTCGGCGAGGCCATGTCTTCGTGCCCCAATTCAGACTGCGGAGTAGCTCCGCTTCGCGAGCTGCTGACCAAGCGGGCGATGATGGTTGGGCAGATGGAGGAGAAGGTGGCGACCAGTAAGCGGATTGTTAATCGGATTCTCCCTCTGGCGCAACTGTATTGGGATACGCACGGTGAGGCGGTGTCAATTGTCGATATCGCCGAACTGGAGCTTGAGATCATGTCTGCGGACAATTTCTTTAAACACAATATTGACAAGCATTTTGATCTGGCCCTTGACCTCCCTCGCATCAAAAAGCATTGTGTCGAGTTGCACACCCTCATCCATGTCCTCTTGGACAATGCGGCCTATGCTCTGCGAGAGGCGTTAAACCCATGGATGCTACTTTCGGCTAAATGCTCCGGAGAATCGCTGGTTCTGGCGGTCAGTGATTCAGGTTCCGGGGTCGATGCGGACGTGGCCACGTGGATCTTCGAGCCCTTTTATTCGACCAGAGACGGCGCTTTAGGGGTCGGACTTTTTTTGGCTAAGAAGTGTGTCGGCATTATGGGGGGGCGTATCGAGTATTCGGCGGAAGATGGCAAGACCACCTTCACCGTGACTGTGCCGTTTAAGGAGCTTATTTAATGGATGGCGTGTCTCGCGTGTTGACTGACACCCGCTCACCCCGTCCTGGCGCCGGGAAACTCTATGTGGTGGCTACCCCGATCGGCAATCTTGAGGACATTACGGTGCGTGCGCTCAGGGTCTTGAGTGAAGTGACGCTGATCGCCTGTGAGGACACTCGGCACACCCGTAAACTGCTCACACATTTTCAGATTAACACTCCCCAGACCAGCTATTACCGGGAGAAAGAGGCGCAAAAGACCGGCAAGATAATCAGGGTTCTCCTCGATGGTCGTGATGTGGCGTTAGTCTCCGATGCCGGGGTGCCCTGCATCTCCGATCCGGGATTTGTGTTGGTCAATGAGGCGTTGGCTGAGGGGATTTGCGTAGTCCCTATCCCTGGCCCCTGTGCCTTGACTACAGCTATCAGTATGGCAGGGCTCAAGGCGGATCAATTTCTGTTTTGTGGTTTTTTACCTGCCAAGGGGAGCGAACGTAGGAAGGTGCTGCACTCGTTGGCCATCCAGCCGGCGTTGCTGGTATTTTATGAGTCTCCGCATCGTTTGCGGGCAAGTCTTGCCGATTGTTTGGCAGTGCTGGGCGATAGACAGGCGGTGGTTTGCAAGGAGTTGACCAAGATCTATGAACAGTGTCTGTGCGGGTCATTGTCCCAGATGCTGGCCTCTCTGGAGGGGGATGCTGCCCGGGGAGAGTTCGTGGTCCTGGTCGAGGGGGCGATTGTTCAGGAGGCTCCGGTTGAAGGCCAGGATTTGCAAGGGCTTCTGGCCTGGTATCACCAACAATCGGGGCTGTCGCTCAAGGACTCGGTGGCCAAGATTGCCGTTGATCTCGGCCTGCCCAGGGCTAAGGTCTATGAGGAGGCGTTGCAGGTCTGGGGGAAGTAGTTTGGTTATGGCTCTTGTCTCTCAACAATCATTGCTGAGCGACTGGTACCCATGCCTTGACAGCAGTAGATGAAAACGGTACATCGAGCACTTGGGAAAACGAATGGATACAACAGAGAAAAAACAGGGTCTGCTGAGGGCGATACCAAAAGTCGATGAGTTTCTTGGCTGGCTTGCAGGCGGTGACGATGAGTCCCGGTTGGGCGGGGATCTTGGCGAGGCAACGCTGCCGCTGATCAAGCGGGCGGTGCGGGAGACCCTTGACATTGCCAGGGCAGCCATCCTTGACGGTTCGCTGATTGATGGGGAGTGGCTGAATTGTGAGGCCCTTGCGAGTGAAGTTCGGCAGCGGCTTGCGCTGATGCTGCGGCCCAAATTCACGACAGTGATCAACGCCACCGGGGTGGTGATTCACACCAACTTGGGCCGTTCCCTCCTGCCAGATTGCGCCATGGACTCGATCATGCGGGTGGGGCGTCATTATTCCAATCTGGAATTTGATTTAGCGACCGGCAAGCGGGGCAGTCGGTATGCTCTGGTAGAGGATCTCCTTTGCGAACTGACCGGGGCTGAGGCCGCTTTGGTGGTCAACAACAATGCCGCGGCCGTCTTGCTGGTCCTTGGCACTCTGGCCGCAGGCCGTGAGGTCGTGGTCTCTCGGGGACAGCTGGTGGAGATTGGCGGTTCGTTCCGTATCCCTGAGGTGATGGAGCGAAGCGGCGCCCGGCTGGTTGAGGTTGGCGCCACCAATCGTACTCACCTTCGGGATTACGAGCAGGCGATCTCCTCAGAAACGGCGCTGCTGCTCAAGGTGCATACCAGCAACTATCGAATGATCGGTTTTACTTCGGAAGTGCCGCTTGGTGAGATGGTCTCATTGGGCGCTCGGCACGGTATCCCGGTGATGGAGGACCTGGGCAGCGGATCGCTGGTTGATTTGACCCGTTGCGGTTTGGTCAAGGAACCGACCGTGGGCGAAGTGGTGATGAGCGGAGTCGATGTGGTCACCTTCAGCGGCGACAAGCTTTTGGGCGGGCCGCAAGCTGGGTTGATTGTCGGCCGCAAGGCGATCATTGACAGGGTCAAGAGAAATCCCTTGAATCGGGCCTTGCGGATCGATAAGTTTACCCTGGCTGGACTAGAAGGGGTTCTGAGGCTGTATCGCGACGAGCGTGCGGCCATGCGCACTATCCCGACGCTTGTGATGCTGTCCGCCACCCGTCAAGATATTACCAAAAGGGCAGTGCGTCTTAAGCGTCTGCTTGGAAGCGGTCTTGACCAGGTGTGCCAGGTTGAGCTTGTGAATACCGAATCACGGGTCGGCGGCGGAGCGATGCCTGAACAGGGATTGCCCTCCAAGGCCTTGGCGCTCAGGCCTCTTGCCATGTCGGTCAACGCCTTGGAGCAGGAATTCCGGCAGCTTGATCTGCCGATTATTGGCAGGATTGAACGTGATGCCTTGCTTCTTGACCTGCGCACGGTATCCGATCAGCAAGTGAAACCATTGGCCCAGGCTGTGCTGGGATTTTTTCGGCGCTGGTAGCGTAACTATCCAGCTCAAGCAGATGTGGTGTTGCTGGATAGTTATCAGGTAGAGATCATCAGCGGGTGCTGTGGCGCACGAGCTGCACACCCTCCACTTTGAGGATTTTTATGGGTTTTCCATATGTTGCCCCTGTCGCGACTTTGTCTCGGCACGACTTTATCCGCTTTGAGCTGCAATTTGTTAAATCGTTGCTTGAATTTTTCTCTTGCCAATCGGTTCGCTTCATTATTGGCGAGGGAGATGAGTGGGTCGAGAGTTACGGTCACTCAGCCGAGCTGTCAGAGGCGGTTCGGGCAGGGGTGACCCTGGTGCGGCAAGGGAACAAGCCGGTTGTCGGTCCTGAAGGTCAGACCCTCTTTCTGCCGATCCGGCAAAACGGAGAGCTGGTGGCTGTCGCGGTTTTGACCGGGGAGGGAGAGAACCAGTATCGCCGGTATTCAGAGGATTGGCTTCTTGAAAGGGGGAAGCTGGTCGTCAGGGAGTTCTCGTTGATTAAGCGCTGGGCAATGGACCCGGTATCCGGAGTTTTGAACGCCATTCATCTGCGAGAGGAGTTGCAGATTCTGCTGGCTCTTGCCGAGACTCATTCTGCCCCTCCGGATGGCCAGCTTATCCTGATCGAGGTGGCGATGCGGGCTCAGGGCGCTGGTCAGTTATTGCAGAATATCAGTCTGATTGCTGCGTATCTCGACTCTTTGATCGGCATTCAGGCGTCGCTGCACCATGTGGGCGCCGGGGTCTTCGCCTTGATCCGGAACGGCTCGAACATGGATGAAGCCCAGCGGTTCGGTTCGGTGTTGTTGCGTAAAATGAAGCGTCAGGGGACTCAGGAGGGCGATCCCGTCAGGCTGAGGAAGGTTCATGTCGCCATTACGCCGTTGAGCGCTGTAACCCATGGGCATTTCGAGAGTTCAGATGATGAGTCGGCAGTCGATCATCTCCTTGACCTGGCGTGGCAGACTTTGGAGACGGCCAGAAAGCGAGGGAGTTTCTCTACCTCGGTTGCTGCGGATGAAACGATGGTTCAGCAACATCTGCTTGCCCCGCTTGCCCCTGAGGTGATGGCGCGATTGAAACGGGTGTGGAAGGGAGAAAACGAGTTTTCCTTAGTCGCCATCCAAAAAGATATCGCCGATCAAGACGAATTCCCCAGCCGGGTAATCGTCTTGGCTGGGGAAGAGGTGAAAGTGGTCGTGCTCGATAGTAGTCGGGCTATCATCTATCTGCCCGGTGCGGAGGAAGAGCCTGCCGCTGAATGGGCGTGTGGTTTTGTCAATAGAATCAATTTGTTGGGTATTGGCACCTTTTCCATGGGGGTTGCCAGTTACCCGTGCCCCGGATTTCATAAGCTCGATATGCCGGCTAATGCCAAGAAGGCCTTGGTTCATACCCAATTCTTTGGGGCCGGGACCATTACTTCCTTCAGTGGGGTGAGCTTAAATATCAGTGGCGATATCTATTATAATGAGGGCGATCTGGTCAGCGCTATCCGCGAGTATCGGCTGGGGTTGAACCTTACTCCTGATAACGTCAATCTTTTGAATAGCTTAGGAGTTATTTACGCCCAGCTTGATGATTACGCCAAGGCCATTCCGCTGTTTGAGCGGGCGATAGCGCTGAATGTAAACGATTTTATGGCCTTGTTTAATCTTGGCTTTGCCCACCTTTGTCATGGCGACCAGGATAAGGCTCTTGAATCTTTTGAACGAGCCGAGAAGATTGATGATACCCACTTTGATCTCCTGCTGCAACTGGGACAACTGTACTGTCAGCGTGGTAAGTATAAGGTGGCTGTCCGGGTGTTGACCAAGGCTGAAAAGGTTGTCAGTAGTCAAGGTCGAACAGGGAAAAGAGTGTCTTTGGATCGTGGTGATTCCGGGAGCGAAGAGAGGCAGGGCCTCTTGGGTCATGGTTTGGTCTATCGTTATCTTGGTGAGGCGTATAAGGGGATCGGACACAATCGGGAGGCCATGACCTATCTCCAGCGGGCTGCCCGCTATAATAGCAGGGACAGCGAGTCGTTGAGTCAGTTGGGGGAACTCTATGCCGCCGAAAAGCAGGGCCTTGACATTGCCCTTGCTTTTTGCCGACAGGCGGTGGAGATTGAGGGGAGCAGAGCATCGTACTGGCACCGAATGGCGGTTGTTCTGGATTGCCGCGAAGAGTGGAATGAGGCGCTGGAGGCTGTGCTGCGCTGCTTGTCCCTGGACCCGGGATATGTCGATGCCTTGATGTTGAAAGCCTCTCTTTATGAAAAATTACATCAGCCCCAACTTGCCAGGGGCGCGTATGAGAAGGTGCTGCGGCTTGACGGAACTCACTCCCGTGCCGTTAAAGCGCTTAAGAAGATTAATCAGACCAGGAGAAAAGTGTGAAGGCGCACCTAAGTCATAATTTGAATTCCACCGACAAACAGCAATACTCGCTTGATAACTTTAATGTCGGTGATTCGTGGCGTTTGTTTAAGATCATGTCGGAGTTTGTGGATGGTTTTGATACCTTGTCGGAGATTAAGCGGCCTGCGGTTTCTATTTTTGGTTCGGCCCGGGTCAAGCCTGACGAGAAATCGTATCAATTGGCCGAAGCCATTGCCGGTGGGCTGGCTCGGGCCGGTTACGCGGTGATTACCGGTGGCGGACCGGGGATTATGGAGGCCGCCAATAAAGGAGCTTCGGAGGCTGGCGGCATCTCAGTTGGCCTCAATATTAACTTGCCTTTTGAGCAGGAGCCCAACCCCTTCTCCAATATGCCGCTCAGCTTCAAGTATTTCTTTATCCGTAAGGTTATGTTTATCAAATACGCCATGGCGTTTGTGGGGATGCCTGGCGGTTTCGGGACCCTGGACGAGCTGTTTGAGGCCGTGACTCTGATCCAGACCCGCAGGATTAAAAGTTTTCCGATTATCTTGGTCGGCAAGGATTATTGGTCCGGCATGGTTGATTGGATTAAGGAGAGGATGCTCGAATCCGGCCATATCAATTCAGAAGATATGCTGTTTTTTAATGTCATCGACGATCCGGATGAGGTGGTGAATACCATCCGGCGGACGGTTGTTGTGTGATTTCTTGGCTAGGTGTAGGGGCGGAGGCCTTTCCGCTCCACTCAGGGCATCAGCGTAAACTCCCTCATTCTCTCGCCTGATGCAGTTGATATGATCGCTCCAGGGTGTGGATAGCGCCTTTTGGGGTCAGGGAGCTAGAGTAAAGATGGAACGCGGTCACGGTAAATGCGCCGCCTTGAAACTCTGCATTTTTTGATAAGAACGCGAAGACTGCCTCTTTCGGGGGATCTTTGAGGCGGGCTAAGGTGATGTGGGGAGTGAATGGTCGTTCTTCGGGAGTGATGCCAAATCTTCTGATCTCTTTCTCGAGGTGCCGCTGGAGGGTGAAGAGACCGGTTGCCTCCTCGCTTACCCCTGCCCAGATCACCCGAGGACGCCCTTTGGCAGGAAAACAACCTATGCTCCGCAGGTGGCATTTGGCCGGGGGCAGATCGTTGCCACTGAGGCCATCCATGATCGCGCGGAACAGGCCGTTGTCGACGTCGCCGATAAAGCGGAGGGTCAGGTGCAACTGATTTGGTGGAAGCCAGTGGGTGCCGGGGATGCCGTGACAGATACCTGTCAGGGTGGTTTTGAGTGATTCCGGCAGGTCGATGGCGACAAAGAGGCGGGGCATGGTGGTGTCCTCCTTTGAGTTCTTGATTTTTTTTACCACAACGTAATCGTTCACCAGAAGCGTTGAACGTGCTGATTTCACCGGACTGTAAACGTTTACCGGGTGCCCCAGATGCACGAAAGCGGTCTGCGAAGTGTGCTAGTTGCACATGAGCAGGCCGCTAACAAAGCAGATGGGGTGCCCGGTGAACGTTTACACCACAACTGCACGGGGGCTTATCTGTTATGCACTCAAGCGTTAATGATGTCCTCACCTACGAAGTGAAGCAGGAGATCGCCAACCGCTATTTCGGCTTCCGCAAGCTGATTGAGGAAGACACGATGGCCCTGGCAGATAAAATCCGCCACTATGCCGTTATCCTTGAGAAGAGGATTGTTTTTGACTTGATCCGCGTTTTTATCCTGATCAAGGATGAGACCTTGATTGAGAAGTTTATGGCCCTTGCCGATATTCCGGAGGAGAGTTTTTATGATCCCTACCTTATCCAGTCGCAGACGATCAGGAAAAGGGTGTTCGAGGGGGTGCGCTTTCGTGGCCTGACTAAGAAGGGTTGCTTCAGCAATGCAATCATTGATTGTTATGAGCGTCTCATTGATCATGTGGAGCGGTATCGGGAGCAATTTGCGGAACTGGTAGCGAGTCAGCAGATGATCAGTGATGAGATTGATCTTTTTTACCGGAAAAATGATCTTGGTTCAATTCTCGGGTTTTTGCGCGGGCTTGGTGACCCGGCGTCCAGTAGCGTAATGAAGGGTGGCTTGGAGCAGGATCTGGCCATGGATCTTGATCGCAAGCTGCGCATCAGCCCACCTGTGCCCATTGATCACATTCTGCCGGTTCTTTCCCCATTGCCACCTCTCTCTGTCATTAGGCGAGAGATGAACGCGATTATCTCTCAGTCCTATAGCCTTCAAGGCCAAGACATTCACGATTATTTATCCGATAAGACCTTTTTTGCCCGCTACTCCTGGTAGCAGCGCGCCTTGTTCAGAGGCGCGTTCTTTGGCTATCCCTTTTTGTCATCGCTGCGAAGCCCGCAGGTACTCGTAAAACACCTGATAATGGTGGGGCAGCGTCCGCTTCTTGTGGGTAACGAGATAAAAACGCCGACTTTGGAAAAGACCTGGGTACGGTATTTCGACCAGTTCACCAAGGCTTAGAGAATCCTGGACCGCAATCCGGGAGATCCAGGCAGCCCCCAGCCCTTCTTTTACAGCTTCTTTTACTGCGGCTGACGATCCCAATGTCGCTACCACAGTCATGGTATCTAGAGAGATGCCAGCCTCTTCCAGTAGATGGATCATGCTGTCTCTGGTCCCTGACCCTTCCTCCCGCATCAGTAGCGGGATCTGTGCGAGGTCGGCGGCGGTAAGAAGGGGAGTAGTGATCAGCCCCTGAGCAGCGACCAGGACGAGTTCGTCTTCTGTGAGTGGCACATAGTGGAGCTGGTTCTCCATTTTTGCACCAACCACCCCGCAGAGCAAGGAGTGATTAAGGACCATATCGATGATCTCGCGGCTGTCATGGATTGAGATCTCGAAGGAGGTGTCGGGATACTGCTGGCGGAACAAACAGGCTTGACGCGGCAGGATATAGGTTCCAGGGATTGTGCTGGCCCCAATGATCAGTTCGCCCTGCACCTGACCCTCTTCGGCCTTGAATTCCTCTTGGAGGCGAATCGCGTTGTCCAGGAGACGCAGCACCTTGGGGTAGAGCCTCTCTGCCCGTTGGGTTGGGGCGATTGTGCGCCCAAGCCGGTCAAACAGCTTGCAGGAGAATTCGTGTTCAAGATTTTTGATGTGTTCACTGATGGTGGGCTGGCTGACGCACATCTCATCCGAGGCCTTGGTGAAACTTTTGTGCCGGAATACTGAGGCGAATACCTTGGGCTGATGAAAATCCATGATGACTCCTGTGGGCTATGCAATTTATTGACCGGAATTGAGTTATTATCCCTCAATCTAAAGGATAGAGAAATACGATAGAAGGTATTTTGCAAGAAAAAACAAAAACCTCCCGACAATAATTTTTTTGAGTCGGGGATGATTTTTTTTGTTGATAATTTTTTTTATGAGCCAACCGATTTTTCTGTTTACAAATACATTATGTTGTGCGATTGTGCTCGCCAGTACACAATATAGCGTATGCTGTGTGCGCCGGTGGATTCCGGAGTTCTGCCTTGTTTTTAGCGGGGAAGGTCCCCAGTTGGCTTGGTGAGCAGGGTGATGAGGGGTCTCTTTTCCCCTCGCTTTTGCTCACTCCGCCGACGGATCGGTACCACGTCGCAGCAGTAATCTCTTGCTCACCACAGAAAGCAATCTCTTAACTGATTAACAGAAAAATCTTATGCCGACGGTAAATGCCATGACCAAACGAATCAGCACCACAAATATCACCTTGCCCCCTGACGCCATCAAGCCGCAATTCAAAGACAATGCCTTGACCGTTCTCAAGAAACGTTACCTTATCCGGGACCAGCAGGGCAACGTCACTGAAGACCCGCAAGACATGCTCTGGCGGGTGGCGAAAACCATCGCCGCCGGAGACCTGGTCTTTAATACCAATGCCCCCATCGCTCAATTGGCAGTAGATTTCTATGAGATGATGGCCTCTTTTGACTTCCTTCCTAACTCGCCGACCCTGATGAATGCCGGTCGTGAGTTGGGTCAGCTGTCCGCCTGTTTTGTGCTGCCGGTGGAAGATTCCATGGAGAGCATCTTTGAGGCGGTCAAGCAGACAGCCTTGATCCACAAGAGCGGCGGCGGCACCGGATTCTCCTTTTCCCGGATCAGGCCCCATAACGATGTCGTTCATTCGACCAAGGGCGTTTCCAGTGGACCCTTGTCCTTTATGTCGGTTTTTGACTGCGCTACTGAGACCATTAAGCAGGGTGGCACCCGTCGCGGGGCTAATATGGCCATTATGCGTGTTGATCATCCAGATATCATGGACTTTATCAAGGCCAAGGCCGATCTGACCAAGCTCAACAACTTTAATCTCTCGGTGGCTATTACTGATGAGTTCATGGAGGCGGTCAAGGTTGACGGTGAGTACGCCCTGGTCAATCCTCGTGACGGGGAGATCGTCAAGAAGCAGAGCGCGAACAAGATCTTTCGCCAGATAGTCAAACAGGCCTGGTTGACCGGCGAACCGGGTATTGTTTTTATCGACCGGATCAATGCCAAAAATCCGACACCTCAGGCGGGGATGATCGAGAGCACCAACCCCTGCGGCGAGCAGCCGCTGCTGCCGTATGAGTCCTGTAACCTGGGTTCCATCAATCTGGCCAATATGGTGGTCGGCGACAAGGTGAATTATCAGAAGCTGGGCCGGACCGTGGAGAAGGCGGTTCATTTCCTCGATAACGTTATCGACATCAATCGCTATCCCTTGCCGGAGATCGATCGGGTCACCAAGCGCAATCGTAAGATCGGTCTTGGTGTGATGGGTTTTGCCGACATGCTGGCGATGCTTAATGTTCCTTATTCTTCAGCGAAGGCCACGGAGCTTGCCGAAGAGGTGATGCACTTTATCGATACCAAGGCCCATGATTGTTCCATCGCCTTGGGTGAGCAGCGGGGTGCCTTCCCTAATTTTCCGGAGAGCATCTACGGTCGCCAGAACCCCTCGGCTCCGGTCCGTAACGCGACTCGGACCACCATTGCCCCTACGGGTACTCTCAGCATCCTGGCCGGGTGCTCCAGCGGTGTCGAGCCGATTTTTGCCATCTCCTTTATCCGTCGGGTGATGGACAACACCGAGATGATTGAAGTCAACCCAGTGTTTGAGCGGGTTGCCAAGGAGAATGGCTTTTATTCCGAAGATCTGCTGCGCAAGATTTCCAAAGCCGGAACGATTCAGGGCTTTGAGGAAATTCCCACCAAATTCCGCCAGGTGTTTGAGACTGCTCATGATATCACGCCGCGCAACCATATTGATATTCAGGCAGCCTTCCAGAAGCACACCAACAATGCGGTCAGCAAGACAATCAATTTTGGTCATGGCGCCACGGTTGATGATGTCAAGGAGGCCTATCTCCTGGCCTTTGAACTGGGGTGCAAGGGGATTACCATCTACCGTGACGGTTGTCGCGCCAACCAGGTGTTGAGTACGACTAAGACTGACAAGAAACAGGACTCAGCCGAGTCGTCGGCGCCGGTGAAGCGCGATCGCCCGCGCAGCTTGGTGGGCCGGACCTATCAGATGGCCACCGGTTGCGGCCAGATGTATGTGACAATAAACGAGGATGAGCAGAATCGTCAGTTCGAGTTGTTTAACTTCGTCGGCAAGGCCGGTGGTTGCGCCGCCAGTCAGTGTGAGGCCATTGGTCGGTTGGTTTCTCTCGCTTGGCGAAGCGGCATGTCCGCAGATCCGATCGTCAAACAGTTGATTGGCATCAGTTGCCATAAACCCGCAGGGTTCGGGGCGCAAAAAGTCCTCTCCTGTGCCGACGCCATTGCTCAAGCCGTTCGTCAGCATATCGAGGGTGTCAGTGGCAAACCGGACAATGGCATGTCCGAGAATGCCATGAGCTTTGGCGCCTGCCCGGAATGTGGAGGGGCGGTGGAGCACGAGAGCGGCTGCTGTGTCTGCCACTCCTGCGGGTACTCCGAGTGTGCTTAATCCAAAGGGCCAGGATTTGAAACCCAGGAGTGTGCGGGAGGCCATAAGGTGCAAATTGGAGGGCATAAGCTGCAATTTGGTAGAGCATAACCTGCAAGCAGATTGGTTCAGGAGTGAACCTGAATTGGCAGATTTGAAGTCCAGTTATGATTCTAATTACTTTGTATTGGATGAAGCTAGGGATTGATTTTCACTAAATGATTGCGATCACTGATTGTTTGGCGTTACACCAAAACGGGGGATGAAGAGATTTTCTTCACCCCCCGTTTTGCGTTAACACATCTGGGAGTGAAGAAGTGGTTGGATGAAGGATTCATTTGTGGAGGGATGACGAGTCAGACTTCGTCGTTGCCGTGTCTGACATTGTCCCTATGACAATAAGTATCACGGCTCAGCAGTTCTTTGTGACTTGGTTTGTGGTGTAGTGATGGTCTGCTACGGATTATGAGGCAGGTCGAAGTGTTTTAGCTTGATATCTGAGCGGCCCAAGGCGATTTGCCGAGGATTTAAGAAATTTTATTGTTTCTGTGTCTCTACCTGCCATCGGTGGGCTTATCGAGATGAGCGTCGATTTGTGACTTTAATTTGTGTTGTGAGCGTTGTTAGGTCACTGCGTTTAATAAATGCCGCAGTTCCCCCTTTATAGCTTCGCGGTATTGGGACTACGGTGACGTTTAACTGCGTGCAGATTTGTAACAATTTGGATGAGGTGGAATTGACTTGAGTTGCTAGGTGTCCTAAGGAAATATAATTCTTCGAAAAATGATCTACAGATTTCCCGTCAACCCTCAGCCTAGATGGTTTCTGCTGTTGTCCAAATAGATAGCCCTTTTCGATTAATCCAGGAATAGCCTGGATGTCACATTTTATACGATCGGCTGCGTTTTTGCGCGAAATGGTACAAGCCGAATATGCAACTCTACATGATTGAATGTATTTGAGAACATCATTTTTTTTAAAAATGATTTGTTCCACAGAGTCTCCAATCCTGCCTGCCGAATGTATTTCCCCAATGAGATAGTCACGAACGAAATCGGCTTTTCCTGATTTTGACCAGAATTGAAGTTGCTCCATAATATGAGCAAAAGTAATAAAATCATTATTTCCGGTTATGGATTCACGTATAAGAGGGCTGAGGTTAAGTAAATTGAACCGGAAGACATTTAAGTCAGCCTCGTGAAAGCCTGGTTTTTGTCTCGGCATGTGTTGGATATCGTAATGGCCTGACTCTCTTAACCCTTTAAGAACGCTAACAGGGATACCAATAAAGGCTGCTGCTTCACGCATCCTAATCACCCTTCCTTTGACCTTAGGAGGTATGAATAGATTCTCTAAGTCGACAAGATAGCGCTTTTGGGTGTTAGCCATGACCTCCTTGATTTCAATTTTACCTTTTTGAGCCCATTTTTTAACGGTTCTTATGCTAACACCCAATTGTCGGGACAATTCAGCTGAGGAAACGAAGCGTTCTTTGGAGATTGGCATTCCACGCATCATTTTCTTGTCCACGACGCTCTCCCCCCATTCATTTAGCCCAAAATTCACAAATTCATCGCGAAGAAATTCGATGTATTTATGGCTAGTTCGTTGTTTAAACATTGATGAGTAATAATTCTCAAAATATTTTCTTAATCCGATAGTTGGATGTTTGTCATAATTTGCATGTGCTCCAAGTTTTCTTAGAAAATCGTGATAGCCAAATGGCCAATTCGTAAAGACTTCAGCTGCGCTGGCCACGAGATTGATTGGAGTGATTTCTGCTGTTGATAAATGGCCAACAAGATTAAATCGTCCTAGAGCTGGTATCACCAGAAGGAAAGATCGTAATGAAATTTCTTCCATCTCTCTAATAGGAAAATTGTTCGGATTGTTGATGTTACTGACTGACTTGCCATGGATTTTCGCGAATAATATTGCCATTAATTCGGTGACGGGGCTATTGACTTCTATCCTTGGCGAATCTGATAGCAAGGCGCCACAATTACATCTCAAGAGACCGGGTCGAAACCACCGAAGATCTTTGCCGCAGATATGACATTTGTTGATCACTTGACATTTATGTTTAGGGCAGGCAACAGATAGATTGATATCCCAACATGCGTCGAGATGTCCTGTTTCGGCAACACAATGGGGGCAAAACGATGGTTTTGTTAATCGCAAAGGATAGTGTTTAAGCGAATTTCCCAGCGACTTACCTAAAATAAAAAATTCTCGTGAATTGTTTCCTGAGTTTTTCGAGTACGCAATCGGTTCTAGATCTGATTGATCTTTCCCGAGAATAGTTGCAAGTTTGTTAAAGGGAAAACTTGCTGTTTTCCTTTCGTATTGATTGAATCCAGCTAACTTTAAAATATGTCGTGGATTGTCGTATCCGTTTTCTTCAGAAACGCGTAAGGCAAATCCCCAAAGGCTTTCAGTGGCAAACGGTGAAGGGGTTCTAACTAGTAATGTAAGGTCCATGGCGCTGTTACTGAGCTGAAAGAATCTGTGATGGAGTCATTTTATTTCTTCTTTTCCTTCCCGATTTTATTGTGGCAGATTCTGATCCTGGTTCCTCGGGCTCATGTGCTCCAATTTTCTGTATTTGTGAAAGTATGAATTCGGTTGGTTGGTCTGAAAATGCATCGTCGAATGGATTGGGATGCTCATGAGTCCAAATGGATTTGGCATAAGCTTGACTAAGATTTTTCAATTTGATGATATTGTCGCCAGAATCAAGCGCGTCCCAAACTGTTTGTCTAAGTAATTTTGTCAGATATCCAATTAGGCCACCTGTGGCACAATAAAACCTAAAAGACATTTCTTGATTGGAAAATTTAGGGGTATTAAAATATTTTTCCATTATTTGTTGAAATGCGTCCAATATTCCAATAAATTCTTCCCGTTGGGTATCTTTTGACCAGTCAAATCGTGGCAATATTATTGGTGCCATAAAACGACCTGCTAATTGTTCATTCTGGTCAATTACTGTTTTGCATGTTGGTAGTCCAGCAACAACAAGGGATACTTTGCTGTCATCTACCAGTATTTTAAGCCAGTCAGCAACATGATGCATGACTTTATGAGATCCTTTGTCATAAAAGTGCTGAAACTCATCAATCATAACCATTTTTATTCCAGTTTTATTCATTAAGCATTTTAGTCGAATTGTTTTAGAATTTTCTGTACCATTTGTAAATATTGGATCTTTAATCTCGCGAAGCATTAATTCTACTAAACTTTTAACAGTAGGCTTTGATGGAGTTTTTACTCTGATAATTTTTTTATTAATACCATTTTCATCCCGTGTTGGGTTGTGTTGGCACTCGAAATCTTCCAATAAGCGACTTTTGCCTGTTCTTGATTCTCCAATTAATGCGATGCCTATCGGTTCTGATGCTTCATCGCTGTAATTTAGGCATTGTGCTATTCTTTGAGTAGCATTATCAAAAGCGGTATGGGGAACTATCGTTGTTTCAATAAGATATTTTGTAGAGATTTGAGATTCTATATTAATCATCCGAGTCCTCCTGTATATAGGAGGAAATACGTTGTCTTTGGATTGGGGTAAAAGTTTTAAATTTTCCGCTTAATTGATCCAATGTGTAAGTTGTAAACTCAGGAGCTGGTGATGATATTATATCAGAATTAATTTCTTTACTTTTGGTGAGTGGTCGATCGATTAGTCTTTCAGTATCTGTGAATCTAGCAACTTTTTTGTTCGATTTATTTTTTTTCAGTAATGACTCATTTCTGATTATATTAAATATGGTATCTTTGGCCATAATCCAGGAATTTATATCTTGTTTTTCCATATTCTTTTTTGAGTAGTTTTTGAAAACACGGTGTTGCCAATTGGTTAGTCCCTCTGCGTAATCCCAAGATATAGCCCGAACCATGTATGTAGTCTGTTTGTCTGGTGCGAAAACATATATTGAACCAATGTCTCCATCATCAACGCTAATCTCAACATCAATACTGTCACCGTGTTTTCTACGTAACTCAGTTAGTTCCGGGGAGTTGTATAGTAGGCCGGACAATTCTATTCCCTTGTGGGTCAGTTTTCTGAGTTCTTTACGTCCCATGATGGCATCGATGATTGCAGGATTATCTGGTAGCGGGATGTCTTCCGAATGAATGCTTGAGTCCCACATAGATGCTGGAGACAATCCTAGAGCACGATGATTTTTTTGATGATAGTAATCGACAACCCATATGTAGATTATTTCCCGGAGTATACTTAGTCTGACAACAGCATGCTTTTCTGGGTTATAGTCATCTTTTTCAAAAATATTTCGAAAAGTTGTCCCGGGATTTCCATGGGCAATTCCTTTGTTAAAGGTGTTGAAAAATCTTTCGATTTTGCCTTTAAACCATGGGACCTTGCGGGGGGCGTAGTGAATTTCAATACCCAGCATAAAGCATGCTTTTTCTAGGCTTTGGCTATGGAATTCAAGGCCATTGTCAACAACAAGTTCTCTCATAACTCCATGTGCATTCCATTTTTTATTAATTGATGGATATACTTGATTAAGTTCAATTTTGGGCAGAAATGCATGCTTTAAGCAGCGAGATACGCTAAGATGACTCGGTGGTTCAAAGCCAATATTGATTCCAAGAAGACAACGAGTATAGTCATCAATACATGCAGTGACATATGGTCTGCCAAGTGGTAATCCGTTTCTATCATCAATAACGAATAGATCTAAGATGGTGTGGTCAATCTCTGCACGTTCCAAGGGAGCATTTGTGGTGCGATGGGATTGTACAGACCGAAATTTTTTTATTGCTGCCGTGCGGCCGTGTCGAGCAGCATATTTATCAAAGGCCGGTAATTGTGATATCATACCCTTTACCAATGTGCGTGTCGGAAAAGGAAGGTATATGGACGAAGGTCGAAGGTGATTTTCCTTTATCACCGCTGCTTTAGCATTGTCTAGAGTGTCCTGAATAGTTTTGCGTTCGCGCGTGAGATAGATTGTTTCAATGGACTGCTCTACAATATTAATCACCTCGTCGGGATAGCGAGGTTTCCTGTTCCCTTTGTTGTATTCCTCGCCAGTTAAGGCGGTAATATCTTTACCAGCTTCTAGGTAGT
This sequence comes from Desulfobulbaceae bacterium, assembly GCA_013792005.1. Lineage (NCBI taxonomy): Bacteria > Pseudomonadati > Thermodesulfobacteriota > Desulfobulbia > Desulfobulbales > Desulfobulbaceae > Desulfobulbaceae bacterium. The sequence goes on along the minus strand of VMSU01000137.1, from coordinate 184 downwards.
TTTTTTTCCACCTGAAAACTGTTGTCCAGTGAGGAGGTTTTTGGGGCTCTTTTAAACGGTCCCATGTGCTCTTTATAATTGGCGTCATTTCAGATTCTGTGTTCTGGCATTCTATTACGCTGAGTACGTATGCTCGTCTGATTTTAGCTATGTTAAATTTATCGTCAGGAATTATACAGGTTGC